>JBCCFU010000035.1:0-10019 GCA_039029575.1 Bacteroidota bacterium
CAAAATTGGGTATCCTTTTTGGTGGTGGGAGTATGTCACAATCGAGGTAATGGTATATCTTTAATAAAAAAAACACCTTACTTTAACCATATAATACAATGGATACACGTCAAAAACTAGCTTTGCGCCTCTCTTTGCTATGCCTCTTTTGCTTAGGATTGCCTCATCCGACCCCTCTTTTAGGAGCTGTGCCGACATCCTCTATCTACACTTGTGTGACGCGTTCGAGGCCTCTTCGCCTGATGGCCGTCTTGCTTGGTTTCTTCAGCCTCCCATCAGGCCACTGTCATCATACTCAACAGAAGGATGACAGCTACATAATAATAGGTCAGAATGAAAGGATCATGGATAACTACAGGCTTTTTGATCATCCTACTGGCCCTGTCCCACCAGATGCATCCTCCAGTCCAGACATCCCCGAACGAGCGTTCATAGTGAAAAAAGATACATTCACCGCATTTCCAAACGTGGAAGAGGGAGAAGCTTCAGGAGGTGCACTCGACGCTGCGTTCGTAGGTTTAGATCTCGAATTTCTTACAGTTGACGATCTTGTTCAGAAGATAAAGAAGATCAACGACGAAGGGATTACATTAGGTACTGACTCTTTTTTAAAGCGTAAAAACATTGAAGACTATATAAACATTGAAGACTATGTATGGGTTGAAGACTATACCAGCCTAATCAAGCCTATGGATGAAGATTCTCTGTTGTGCAAAGTAACAGCGCCCGAAATGAAGGATAAGGGAGAATATGATAGCCTACTTGCTGATCCTGAACTGCATATTTGTACTCGTCCTTTTTGCTTTCAAGATAGTTTTTCTCGCATTTTTAACTTGGACTATCGACAAAATCTCTTCTACGGAATTCTTGGGATGACTATTTTCTTTCCAGTGGTTATAGCCTTTCCAGTATGTATAGCAATCCATTTTTTTAGAGGTTGGTTTATCAATCTTTGTGCCATTGCCTTGACCTCTTTAAAGAAGAACTACGTATATTGCAGAGAAGAAGCTACCAATGTTTTTGTAGAAAGACAATTGCAATACAATCTTACGGTACAACAAGTTACCAAGATATGTTTGGAAGCAAAAAACTTCCCCAGAACATTGACCGATACCATCTGCAGCTTTCTGCCAAAAAAGAGAGAAGATATTTTAGCAATGCATGACCAAAGCCAATGGATGAGCATGGAAGTATATGCAAACACGTCTGCGATGCTCCTCAAGCAAGGGATGATCGTTGCTTGTAAAGTTACCTTGTCCGTTTCCGTGACTTTTGCCTTCTTTCTTATGGTCTATTACAAGGCTTTAGCTATTATGTAGTAATACACTCGCTACGAAAAAACTTCTTCTCCATCGCAAATAATTGTTGCCATTTATTTGTATATTTAAAAAAAATTTATATATTTGTGAAGAAATCGAGTATATTTTTACTCAAACAGAGCTTTTAACCATTACAATGATGTACCTGAGACAAAGATTATCTATATATCTCTTTCTTTCCTTTTGTGTAGGATTCACTCATCCAGCCTCCCTCCTAGGAGCTCCCTCCGTGTCCCATATGGCAGGTTCGAGACCTGTTCGCCTTTTGGTGATGGCCTTTCTTGGGCTCAGCAGCGCATCATCAAGTCATGCCACCTCAGCGGCAGACATGTCGGATGGGCACTTTTTAGACCTTCATAGTTTGCAAAATGGTCACAAAGATTTTAACAGGCTGATGGATATGGCATCGAGCAATGACAATACCGATGTTTTTGATCAAGGAAGTAGTCAACATAATGCATCCCTGCCGCTCTTTACAGGTACCGAAGGGTCATTACTCGCCAACGAACAGAGTCCTTTCCCTATCGTAGATGAAGACATCAAGCAAGGAGAAGTAGAGGTCATCGTAAGAATGAAAGACAAACAAGGGAAGGTCATATCAGAGAAGCCATTAAACATAGAAGAGCCTTTAGAAGGGAGTGCAATCGTCAAAAAGGACATCCTTAAAGAAGTGCAAGCAAGTCATGATGTAGAGGATTTTTCAGTGGTTGACTTTCTTGAAGACCTGGCCAACCATATGGACGAGCATACAGACCTAGAGAAGGTGGCTGAGTTCTTCGACATGATTCCTGTAAACGAAGATGTAGCTGAAGAGTTATACAGTCCTACGACGATACAAGAATATATAGAAAGCACGCAAAATACGTTGATAGAGAGTGGTTGTGAAAAACTCAGTAGTACCACGCTGCAAGTCTTGCGTGAGGAAGCAGGGGAAGATAAGGAACTATTCATGGAGTTCGTACAAAAAGAGGCCAGCAGGGCCATACTTGAGAAAAAAGTAAAAGCCCAAGCCAGCCTTCCTGATGAAGTATACGAGAGGCTTATAGAAGAGCCTTTATTGAAGCATATAGGTCATGAAAATCGCAGAAGGCTAGTCTCCCTAAAGTTTAAAGTATGTGTGCCTGTTGTTGGGCCATGTGTCAAGTTTGACCTCCTCAAATATATCGATGATGCCTTAGAGGCAATATGGGGCTTTGTTGAAGACACCATCGATGCAGTGCTCGATGTCTTCCTTTTCGTGAAAAGGATCGTAGATGCTTGTCTATCGTGTAGTGATAGACAAGAGCAAAGTTTCGTTAATGTGTACGATGTCTTCTTCTCTAGTTTCTTTCTTTCATACTTTTTTTGCTTTCTCTGTTGCATCTTCTGTTGCAGTGGGCAGGATAAATATGGTGGTTTTTGCCTTCCTATTGGGATGCTGTGCAAGTCCGTCAGGATGCTTGGAGCCAAAACTGCTGCTCTTGCGTGTTACTTCTGTGCACTTCCTTTCATGTGTCAGAGGTGCTTCCATAGCTTTGTTTGTAATAAATGTTGTGAAGCTACCTGCTGTATTGTTACCTTTACGTGTCTATTCTCCGCCTATTGCTTTAACATTTGTTCGCGGGAGAACTATTATCTAGAATCCTATGAGGATAAGTGCGGCCCTTTTTCTTTTCTTTGCAAATGTGGTATAAATTTAGTTAATAAGATCGTCGACGTTATATTGTGTCCTTGCAAAGCTTTGGAAACAACAGCTGATTCGTTGTCAAATGTGAAAAACTTTACTGATAAGGATTGGATTACTAAAAATAAAGGGAAACACTATGTGACAGGTTGTTTCTGTTTTTTGTATTGCTTAGCAGGAGGTCTCATCGTATTAGTCTTAGCGGGCTCAGCGGGTAGTTTTCGAGCTAATACAGGGGGTAGGTTAATGTATAAAGCTTTCGAAGGTATAGGTAAAGACGTTCTTGTCGGTGGTATTTTGGGGCTAGGCCCAGAGAGCTTTGGTGAAAGAAAAGATGGCCAGGTGGCGAAGGCTGAGAATTTCGACACTGAGAACTTGCCAAAAGAAGATGGTACTACACCCCCTCCCAAGGATGAATTTCTAGTTGATGATGGTACGGAGGCCAATCTGACAAGAAGACTCTTAGACTTCGAAAAAACTATACCTGTGGCCCTCATATCCTATGACGATTTATTTGCAATCAATTAAAAAACTTTTTACCCCCTTAAGATCATGAGAAAAAACCGAAAAATAGCTGCCTCCCTTGCCTTTTTATTTCTTTTCGCAACAGCGCCCTGTTCACATCAAGTGCAGGCAGTCTCTCTCTTTTCTGCCCTACCTTCCTCTTTTGTCAAGCGCGCGAAGTTTGGCCTAAGCTTCTCACTGCTCAACACCCTATCGATATTTGTGGTCTATCGTATCAAAAATATTCCGCTAGATGCCCCCCTAGACTTTTCATTGCCTTTCTATAATAACGATACACCTAATCTCAACCATATAGCTGTTCATGAGACACAGGAGGCCCTTTATAGTGAGCCCATGACAGAGAATAGGCGTAATTTGATGCAGCTCCCTTCAAGTGAGTCAACCAATGACACATTTTACGAAACAAATCAGACAGAAGATATAACCATTTCTCGCAACGACCTTTTTGGCGAAGACCTCTTTGAAAGCAACCATACATACCCTGTAAAATTGACATTAGAGGGGCCCGACTATTATACTCCTTTCAACTTATTTTCTTGGAAAGAAGAGGTAGAGAGTATCACGTACCCAGAGTTTATCTATCAAGATCCTTTTGAAGCTCCCCGTCGCCGCTTGGCGCAAAAAGGAAAGACTGTTCACCCTCTTGAGAAGATCGCCAGTAAGATAAACTTTACCAATCCCAAACACCTGGCCGCCTTCTCAAAAGTCGTACAAAAGTATGGAGAGATCAACCAAATACAGCAAGATAAAAAAATGGTCAGGCTCGAGAGTGTGTTATTTCAAATTAAGAAGAAAGAACCTTTGTATCAATATGTGAAAGAAAAAGGCCTAGGCAAGGGAGAAAAGCGCCGAAGTATGCTCTCTAAGGAGAAAGAAAAGTGGATTGCAGATGATAAAAATCATGAGAAACTCACCGATATACAGATGGGGGTTTGTAGTTGCCCCTTTTGTGATGGTGGTAACCTGACTGACTATATAGACGGCTTCTGGTATGCCGCCTATCGTGCTTTCTTCTTCTTTTCGCTAAGTGTTTGCCTATACGCCTATTTCTGCTGTTTCTCAGAATGTTTGTGTATGGGTTGCTCAAAGCTAAGGGAACAATGTTGCAAAGTTCTCTGTTTAAGCTATTGCACGATGTCGCTCCTTACCATTAGAGGGTGTATTTTCGCTGCACTGAATTGTGAGAACGGAAACTGTTGCTTTCCAGACAATTTATGGAAAGGTACTAACCCATGTAAGTGGTTTTGCCTCTGGTTCGATTGTTGTTCTTGTAACATTGAGAAGGTCTTTGGCAATGAATTCGAATTTATCAGCAATTCCTTTGTGGGAAGATTTCTCCCTGGAGACTTTAACAAGTTAGGAAGTTCAAATAAAAGTATAGAAGAAAACAGAGAAGGTATAGGTGGGCATACGCATACGGCCATAGACATGGTGCACGCAGACCATGATGAGGATGAAACTGCAGAACTCGAAGTAAATAGGATAACAAACCTCTCTCAATTTATCAGACAAAACCCAGATCAGATAAAAGGCCTGACGTAATCACTCCATGCAACAGCGAAAATTGATTAAAAGCTCAGTGAAAATAGAAAACCAAAAAAATATCACCCATTCTTCTGATAACCTCCCACGAACAAATCCGTGGGATTGCTAATCCACTTGCACTTTCCCCAAAGCTTTAAAAAAGCAGTGAGCTAGGCAAGCTTAGGAAACGTTGTATGCGACACTTTCTGCCCCGAGCGAACCCAGGAGAGTACGACTTTTGCCTACTGCTCAAATGTTGAAGCTAGTCCACGACCACATACAGGGCGACATCCATCCCCGAAGAATTTTCACTCTTCCGCCATGAACTATCTCTAATATATGTAAAGAAAACTTTATCACAAAATAAAAATCAACCCAAATGTTGCCACTCTCTTCTTGCTTATAAACTACAAGTCCAGTACGTAAAAGGATAAGAAAATCGCAATAACTCAACCCTGTTTTTCTTTAAAAAAGCAACAATCAGTTGTGTAATAGTTGCAAATTTTCCTATAAAATATTAATTTTAGATAAAACAGCAAAAAAAGTTTTATATTTTTATTGCGTATACACTTGTCCTAATCTCCCCCAATTGCCCTGTAAAATACCGCTCAAATAAACTTCCCTTACCCATGAAAAAATCTTTCTACTTACTGCTTCCCCTCGTATTTATTGCTTCTAAAACAAAAGCCCAGAAGCCTAAAGCAAACATACTTAGCACTACATGGAGTACCGTTCAACTGCGGTGGACCGTTCGCTACTCCAACGATGAAAAACAACTTCAACGGATCATTGACGAAGGGGCAAGCGTCAATTACAAAGACATCTGGACCAAAAACACCCCGTTGCATACAGCAGCTTACTACCACAAAATAGCCTTTATCAGAATACTGACTCAAAACGGAGCAGATGTCAATGCACCCGACACGTACGGCTTTACCCCCCTGCATCGAGCGGCCAAACATAATGACCGAGGTGGTAAAGGTAAAAAAAAGCGCAGGCAAGAGAGAGCGAAAGAGATTTTAGCTATCTTTATCGAAAAAAATGTACATATCAATGCACAAAACATCGTAGGAGAGACCGCACTCCACATCACCGCCAGAAATAAAAGCAGCATCTACTTCGCCAGAGAGCTTATCAAAAACAACATAGACATCAATATTCAAAATAAAAATGGACACACTGCTCTTCATATCGCTGCATTGTACCAAAACACTACCATGATCAAACTCCTTCTTCGATATAAAGCAGATACTACCCTTCAAAACAATGACAAAAAAACAGCCTTGGACATAGCTCTCAAAACAAATAACAAAAAAGTCATTGACCTTCTTCAGTAGTTACCCTTTGTTATATAAAAAGATTTCCTTATATTTATAAGAAGTCAACTGTTAGAAACACTTAATTCTAACTTTCACCACTGAGCTCTTAACTCCTTTTATCAAATGAACGTACTTGGTTATCTACTTATATGCCTTTCCACCTTCACCAAAACACCACAGTCAGCAGAGATAGGTCAGCTCGCCTTTTTCGATAGCGCGTGCGGCGAATGTTGGGAAGAAGTGACTGACAACATAGGAGGCAGAGTCCTCGTAATAGCAGGTGAATATACAGGTAGTGCAGAAGATGGACGCACAGAAACCCATACTTATATAGTAAACGAAGTAGGCGGTGAAATATGGCACCGACTCACTGTCGATGAGATGGCATCCCATCACCACGACCTGTTTGTCAACACCGATAGTGGCAGTGCAGGCAACGTTGCCCCCTACTCATCAGCAGGATCCTACACCTTCAAAAATGTGGATGATATCATCGCCGTTGGGGGCAACAAAGAACATAGCAACATGCAACCTTTTGTCGTTAAGCCTCTCTGTAAGAAGGTATGCGAATTAGAATATGTTGCAAAAGCTGACTTTGACGCACTGAAAAACGAATTCGATGCCATCAGAGCATTCGTCAACCTCACCATTACTGCTCCCCCAGCGTATGATCCTAACAACAAAGACCCCACCGTTATAGGCAGCATACATACCATCTACGCTACTGTAGGCAAAGAGTTCTCCTGGACCATCCCCGATACTGTCTTTGTTGATGCAGATGAAGACACCCTTGACTTCTCCGCCACGCTATCCAACGGAAAAACCTTGCCCTCCTTTATGGAGTTTGTCCCAGGTACAAGGAAGTTTTTAGGGGTCCCCAAAGAAGAAGACGTAGGAGAATATCGCATCAGAGTAGTGGTTACTGATGGCCGCGGCGGAGAAGTCAACGATGTATTCTACCTACTAGTAAATAACCTTTTCTCCACAACCTCATGGCCAAAAGGTAAGGAAGACGATATAGAAGCTACTGGTATCTCTTTCGGTATGTTAGGAGGGGTTGTCATGATCACCGCTTGCTGTATACTCATTCTACTCTTCGTCAAAGCCAGAGACAAAGAGTGTTGTAAAAACTTCCGAGAACATGACAAACAAGAATTTTATGAAAACAATGCTGTTTTCTTTTCTAATAAGAAAACTTTTGATATAGAAAACCCTCAAACCAAAAAAAGAAAAAATAGAACTATAAAAACGAAAAGACAAAAGAAGAAAGAAAAAGAAGAAGAAGAGATGAAAGAAGTAGAAAAATAATGGTTACTCTCTCGCTTGATCACTCCATCGTCTCTGCCCAGCACGATGTTGAGCACCTACAAAGGAGTATCATTACTTTTTTTCAAAAACTTATTTATCTTTATAAGCACTTGATCAAACTTCACCATTGAGCTTTTAACCCCTTCCACTCCATGAACATACTTAGCTATTTACTTATTTACCTCTCCATCTTCGCCAAAACACCGAAGTCAACAGACATAGGCCAGCTCTCCTTCTTTGATCAGTCGTGTGGCAAATGTTGGGAAGAAGTCACAGAAAACCTCGGCGGCAGGGTGCTGGTAGCAACAGGTAAGTATGAAAGTGTTGCACTCGATGGGCGAAGTGAAAACTTTACCTATATCCTAGATGCCACTGGAGGGGAAATATCGCACGCAGTAACCAAAGATGAAATGCCGAAACACCAACATCCGCTCCGTGTCAACACAAATAATGGCAATGGAGGGAGCAGAACGCCTTACTCATCGGAGAATGGCCATACCTACAACAATACGGATGATATCCTCTCTGTAGGAAATGACAAAGCACACAACAACCGCCAACCTTTTATAGCTAAAAGACTTTGCAAAAAGGTATGTGAAGTTGAATATGCATCCCAAGATGCCTTCAATACACTCAAAAAAGAATTAGAGCACTTTAAAGTCTTCCTCAACCTTACAACCATAGATCCTATAGATGAGGATGGTAATAAAGCGCCAATAGTCGAAGAAAGCATCGATACGATCTACGCTACCATAGGTAAAGATTTTACATGGAGCATCCCCAATACTGCCTTTTTCGATGAGGATGGTGATGAACTTAAAATAACCGCTACTTTATCCAATGGCCAACCTTTGCCCGACTTTATCGAGTTTGTCTCCAATACAGGGAAGTTCTTAGGCTTACCCAAAGAAGAAGACATAGGGGACTATCGCATCGAAGTAGTCGCTAATGATGGCCGCGGCGGAGAAGTAAGTGATACCTTCTTACTTTTAGTAGGCCCCGCTATATCAACCACATGGATAGAAACCTCTCAAACAAACCTTAAAGCCATAGGCTTCTCCTATGGTATGATAGGAGGAGGTGTTGTATTCCTTATCTGCTGTGGGGGAATCATCATTTTGGCTATGATAAAAAGTAATAGGGCTTTTTGTATGAAGCTGGCGGAAACTTGTACAAATGCCGATTCTGATGATGATCTCGATTTTAACTTCAATTTTGATCTAGAAAGCCAACAACACAACAGCGGTGGATATACAAAAGGTCAACAGAACGATGATGATGAACAAAAATAGGGGCAATCTCCCTTGCTTTAACTGGGAGTCAAGCCCTCGCCTTGCTTGATTGAGGCATGCGCTGATTTTTTACGAAACGTATGATAAAGACTACTCTGTTTCAAATTTTCTCAATTTTTTCTTATACTTTTTGTACAGAAATGGGACGAGGAAAGGCGTTGACACAAAAGCCAATATAGAAAAGTAGACAGTTATATGCTCAGAATACTTGCCTAATTTTTCCGAACTTTTCTTTGTTTCATTTAATATATTGCTTTCTTCAACAGGCTCCTTTATTGTTAGCTTTTCGGAATTTTCCCTTTTTTTATCTATTATATTGATTTTTACCTCCCTTTCATCTGATGAGTCGATAACTTCAGGGTATATAGAAAGGTCTGAGTTTTTTATGAAAAAGGGCATGGAACCATTTGTTCCTTGCTCAATTTGATGAGGAGGATGTTTTTCAATGAACTTATCGAAATCGCTAATCACTTGTTCTGCAGTTTTGTTACCATTAAACACACTCTCTATAGCTTTCTCTGCTTCTATATATAAGGGACTGCTGGTTGGTTGTTTTAAGCCTTCACTCATTCTTACTGCTAACTTGACGACATCACTATATTTACCTTTTCCTCCAATGAGCCTCATTAGTTCATCAAAGTAGCCTATTCTGACATATACAGCTTTTTTTTCACCGTTTTTTTCTATGCCTACGTTGCTCGTTACCATGCCTTTACTTTGGCAAGTAGCGATGCCTTTGCATTTACTTTGGTACCTATATTCCTCTCCAATAATATCTCCTAGGTAGTGCAGATTTAATCTTCTATTTAGATCAAGATGTTCTCTTGGAAACTTTTTCTTCACACTTTCCCAAGGTGTCATTGTATTTGGAAGCTTTTCATCTTCAAGCCATCCATATATCCATTCTGGACGAATTTCTATACCTTTATATTTGAGTAATAGATGCTCTCTACCATCGTCTACATAAGCATACAGTTTTCCGTCTTCAGGATTACGATAGACGATTGAAGAAGCGAAGCCAGCTTGTGCCCTATCGTCTACTGTAGGTACGCCGTCTTTGATATAATCC
>JBCCFU010000036.1:0-9920 GCA_039029575.1 Bacteroidota bacterium
GTATACTTATAGCGGCTGCTTTCGCAGGAAGCGCCCACGCTACTACTGAAAAACCAGACGGTGAGGAGAAAAAAGAAGCTGAAAAGAAGAAAAAACAAGCTGAAAATTACAACGTGGATCGTTACCTAATCGGTGGCGATTTGCAAAACCTAACCGCTTACCCTATAAACATTAAGACTACGGAAAGCGGGACTATCGCAGGGTATGTAAATGCCAAAGGAGAATTGCAGGTAGGAAATATTGAAATAGATGAAGGTCAGACATTCAAGGAAGCCCTTAGTGATGAAAAGCCTAAAATATACTCTGCAACTGAGCTACAAGGGCTTGATAAGTCCAAGATGACGGTGACTGCTATCTATGATAAAAAAATTCATGGAACCCTTACCTTTGATCAATACAAAGTTATCGACTTTTCAATTGGTGGTTGGACAGGTTGGCTTTGGTATGATCGTAGCTTTGGTCAGAGATTAACTGTTGGTGCAATAGTAGCGGCTATCATCCTTGTAGTGGGTTATGGAATTTATGTAGTCGTGACCCCATCAGCACCTGCTCCTCAAAATCAAGTGATATACGAAGACGATGATGATGATGAATATGATGATGATGATGAGTAGTCATTCTTCCCTATAATTTTTTAAAAAAAACTAAAAAACCTCTCCATCCTTGCGATGGAGAGGTTTTTTTTATTACCCATGGTCTTTATAATACCTACTCTATGATGAAAAAAAAATGAGGGGCTCTCTCTAATCATTATACTTGCCTCAATATCAACGCAATAAAGATGATATTGGCAGCTCTTGGCCAAATGATAGAAAAACACCCAAGGAAGGGTATCATAGGAAGAGGATCTTTGTATGGCAGGCTACTATTACACATCTGTCATGCTGAGTAGTCGACGAGTGAGCGCTTCTCGTAAAACGGCAGGTAACGTCAAATTTTGTGTACCTCCTTTTAGTAACTAGTAATTTTTTACAGATACACTTTTCAGAACAGTACCATACATTCCTTAAGCAAGCCTAGCGACTCATAGTACCCTATCCCTCTCATCTCAAGGCCTACCCATTAGGCGGAATGGATTAAAAAACCTATATTTGCCTCAACTTTCCTATAAAAAAGAATAACCTTTTCTTTCGTTTAAATTGCCTCATTATGAAAAAAGTACGCCTGAGTGCCACCCCACGCAACGACCTTAGCAAAAGTGTCACCAAAGAAGCACGCAAACAGGGTCAAGTCCCTGCCGTACTCTATGGGTTGCATCAAGAGACCATACATTGTTTCCTTCCCATGGAAAAGCTGCTCCCCCTACTCGACACCATAGAGCCTTGCTTCATCGAGCTTATGCTTGAAGGTAAAGAATACACATGTATCATCAACGAAAGTCAATTTCATCCTGTCAGTGACATCCCCTTGCACATCGACCTCTTCAGCATCACCAACGAACGGCCCATCCGACTTGAAATACCCGTTATATTTAAAGGTAAGAAAGAATCCCCCGGCCTACTAAAAGGTGGTGAGCTAGCTATCAAGAAACGTACCGTCACCGTCAAATCCCTTCCCAAAGAGATGCCACAAGAGCTGACCGTTGATGTTTCTAGCCTAGAACTTGGCCAAAAAATAACGGTTAACTCCATAGAGAAAGGACCTTACACCATCCTCTCACAATCCCAAATACCCCTTGCCATCGTCATGATCCCACGTGCACTTAGAAGCAAGGAGGCTCAAAAAGAGTAATTTAAGCGACCATAAAGATGCGATATCTCATCACCGGGCTTGGTAACATAGGTGTCGAATACACAGATACACGACACAACATAGGCTTTCAAGTCGTCGACCACCTAGCCCATAGTCACCACACTACCTTTGAAACCGATCGCCTTGGCGATATCGCCAAGCTTTTATACAAAGGTCGCCAACTCACCCTTCTCAAACCCAACACCTATATGAACCTCAGTGGACGCGCTGTCCGCTACTGGTTAGACAAACTCAAAATATCTCCCCAACAACTTCTCGTCATCACCGACGACCTCCATCTCCCCTTTGGTAAATTACGCCTTCGCCCCAAAGGCAGCCACGCCGGACATAACGGACTTAGAAATATCAACGATCAACTCCAAACAACTCTCTACCCTCGACTACGCTTCGGTATCGGTAACCACTTCCATCCTGGAAAGCAAAGCAACTACGTCGTCGCCCCCTTTAGTACAGAAGAAAGAGATCAACTCCCTCCACTCATCGAAAAAGCGAAAGACACCGCCCTCTCCTTCTGCTGGCGCGGCGTACAAGATACCATGCAAAGATTCAATGGCTGAAGACAAAGCCTAGTCCCCTTCCCTACTAAAAAGAGTTCACAAGCACCTCACCTCACCATTACGAAAGTATAACAAACGCGTACACAGCCCAAAGGCCAAACCATATCCTCCACCTACCCCATGTGCCAAAATACTGATAGCATGCTCACAGTTTATCTTTAACAAAAAACTACCTATCAAGTAAAGAGGCAAAAAAAGCTTACCACGGATCGCTTTAGGAACCAACCATAATCGAATCTCCATTGAATGATCCCACACAATCGCTGCTACCATCACCGAAACTACGCCAGCAGATGCCCCCAAATGATAATAATCTGCATCTTCTCGATAAAAATAATAATAAGCCAGATTACTCGATAAAATACCCCCCAAGTAGAGCAATAGAAAAAGTAGCCGTCCTGCCATATCTCGTCCCCTACTACATAGAGTCCCCATCACAATGAACGCAAAATTATAAAGACTATACATGTTTACAAAAATATGAAAAGCATCCACTTGTACACAACCCGCTGTAAATAACCTATACCACTCTCCAGAATCTGTACTATATGGATGGCCTATCAACGCCTCCCTAAAACTACTCTTTGCAAAAGAAAGTACGCTGATGACTAGCTCAAATAAGATGATAAAATAGATAAGCAACATGATAATAAGTGGTTTACATATAATAAGAGTACCATCTAAAAAGAAAGACACACAATTTGACGGTACGCACAAAAGATAACACTCCATATCCATAAAAAATACACAGAAAGGCATGGCCTAGTAAAGAGCAACCGTATATCTAATGTTGTCGTTCTCTCTCCCAACTATTACCAGCTGTACGCCATCGTCTTCATTACAAAAGAGATACCCTAAACAGCTATCTTTACATGAATATCCATATCGCTCGAACACCTTTATCAATAGTACCCAAGAAAACGCCCCTGCAGCCATGATCACCAAAAACCTGACCACCTTCTGAATAGCTTCACTGCTATTTACACTGCTATGGGAGTTGTACGAACGTTTCAAAGGCGGCCTAATACTATACCTATAAAAGAACAAAGGAGAAAACGTCGGTGTTGGCGTGTTGAAATAGTAACAACTACTCTCTTCCTCTAAATTAACGAGATGAGTCGAGAGGTTGACAGGCTCGGTAGTCACATTCAAAGAGACAAGCGTGGTATTCAACACCTCATACGTGACATTTCCTGTGTAGTTCACAAAAAAAGCAGGCAAGAAAACACTACATCCTGCTTTTGAAGCTACTGCTTTTTCCATCCCCAAGAGTACAAGGTCGTCATGAGTCTGATTATAACCTACCTTCCCTATCCCCATCCATACCCCCTGGTCAACAAAAAACGAATGAGCCTCTACAGTATCGTTCTGATCCCATCGATGTATCCTTATAGTCTTATTCTTCATCTCCAACGTCCCCATCAAAAAGCCCCCCTCATTCTGTCCAAAAAAAACATATCCCTCAGGCGTGAGCACATGCTTTACAGTCCGAGCATCTCCCAACACATCGACCAGAAAAAACTTAGGAAGTTTTGCCCCGTCTATGTTCACAAGAAGCATATTCCACTGGCCCGTCACGTTGGTAGCGCCCATCAGCTGCAACCCTCTTTCAGCCTCATACGTAAGCGAAGCAATCTCATCAACCCCTTGTGTCCCAAAGCGTGAGATGACGACATCGTCATACGTACGACTCACCTCTAAAAGAAAAATATCTGAAAGCCCCTCCTGCACATAAGGAAAAAAGCGGCCTGTCAAAAAGAAACTTTCATTCGTTAAAACAAAATCAGTCACCTCCTCATTCCATCCCACATCACATCTAAACGATCTCAAGACAGTGTGGTTATGATAAACTTCCTCGATAAACAAATCCTTCCCACTGCTGGTGTTTAGTAGTGAGCCGATGACGAGGTAGCGATCTGTAGAGAGAGGTACCAGATGCTGTACATCCAGAGGAAAAGGTGCGATAATCAACTGCCCTGTGACGTTTCCACGACCATTGATAGGCATAGAAGCAAGCAATGGGATGGATGTCTGATTGCGTTCAATACTACCTAACATACCGACAGGCTCACCCGGAGAGAAAGTCATATCATAGAAGTGCATGTCATAGTCGCTAGTGATACGATACGTTGTTATCGGCTCATTTAACACATTATATTGCCGCAACAGCCAGTCTCTATGTGCCTCTTCTTTCAAAGAGCCACCTAAGAGATACCCCTCATTATAAGTAGTATGGAGCTTTGTTCTCCCCTCAAAATGCGGGAGTCGTATGCTTTTCTCAAAAACATCACTCTTTGCACGTGGATCAGCTACATGCCATGAAAACAAGAAAGGTAACATGAGATGCTTCCACACACCAGCATATATGGGCGCATTTAAAGAAAAAGCCCCTAGCATCAAGGACATGTATGTACGAAAATGGTTTTTTTTCATGATATAAAAATGGTAGCTCAGACAAACTCTTTTGGGGTTACTAATTACAAGTCAAAATTGTTGAATAAACTTCTTTTTGTGGTTAAGTGTCTTTCTTTTCAAAGCGGCACCTTTAGCTTTGTCATAGAAAAAAGTATAAATTAGCGGTATTGAAAGCGACCTATAGCGAAGCAAAGTCTTTAAAACTACGCTCAAACATAGACCTTCCACGCCATTCATAGGCAATTTAAGGAGAGAACCTAAAATAAAAAAATAATTAAAAGACTAATTTGAGCTGCTTTTCAGTTGGCCCGTTTAAACAGACAGTCGTCGAGTGAGATATCATTATTTTGAGCCAGATAATGAACGAATGGACGGGATACCTCCAGCAATCTCCGAATATAGAAGGAAAAGCATGGGACCCCTTCAGCTACCAGTTGCGAACCAAGTTAGAAATTGAGCACGTTCTTTTTTTTGTTTTTATCTAGATAAATAAAGCGAAAAGAATTTACAGATGGAAGTTCCTTTTCTGCTTTGAGTTTAATTCTTCTAAAATAACGCCATTGCCAGCGCCATTTTTTTGGAAAAAAGCCAGCTGAAAAATAAGCATAGAGGTAGGGATGTACGACGACTTTTAGTTTTCGCACCGTAATGCCTTTGGTAAGGAGTACGTTGAGCTGATGTTCTATTTCGTCTGATATAAATCCATTAGCTTTTTGTCCGTTGCTATAGGCTTCTTTGATGGCAGGTCGTACGCGTTCGCGCGTGATTTGCATAAGGCCAAGTCGCGTGAGCGGAAGGACGTTGACTTTGGTACGGCTTCCCTCCAGGTGTTGTTTGATTGACTGATATACCTTTCGTTTGTGTTCAGGGTTTTTCATGCTGATACAGTCGACGACGATAATACCTCCCATTCCTCGCAGAGACATCTGTCGTGATATCTCTTTCATTGCTGTCTCGTTTACTTGTAGGGCGATAGATTCTTGGTTGATGCCAGGGCCTGTCCGGCTGCCACTGTTGACATCGATGACCCACATGGCTTCGGTTTCTTGTATGACAAGGTGTCCTCCCCCATCAAGTGGAACGATTTTGCCGAGGAGGCGTTTGAGTTGTTTTTCAATATCAAAATGTTCTAATATAGGTGTCTTGCCACTATACTGGGAGACAATTTTTATTTTTTCTGGGTCGATGCTTTGGACATATTCCTTGATCTCCTCATAACGGCGTGGTTCGTCTATGATGATTTTATCAAACTTTTCATTGAGGGCATCACGTAAGATAGAAGGCGCTCTTTTGAGTTCTCCGATGATTTTGTCACCAGGCTTTGCGTCTTTGAGTCTGGCTATGCCTTTCTCCCATGTACTTACCAGCTGCTTAAGGTCTCTATCAAGGACAGCTACTTCTTTTTCTTCTGCTTCTTTGCGCACTACGACTGAGAAGTTTTTAGGTTTGATTGCTTCGAGGAGTGTGCGTAGCCGTCTTTTTTCTTTGAGAGATCGTATCTTTTTTGAAAAGCGTATGTCATTGCCTCCAGGGAAGAGTACGAGGTATCTACCGGGCAGAGAGATACTCGAAGAGATACGAAAAGGTTTGTGCCCGATAGGTTCTTTGATGATGCGAACGAGCATTCTACTCTTTTTACTAAGGATGTTGTCGATCTTTTCATCCTTTTTAAGTGGAGGTAATAAGGTAAAATCTTTGAGGTTGAGCGCTTTTTTCTGTTGCGTTACTTTATGGACGAATTTTTGCAAAGAAGGAGCCTGCAAGCCTATATCTGAATAAGCGAGAAAGGCATCTTTCCCATAGCCTATATCTACGAAGGCAGCATTGAGGCTTGGTTCAACCATTTTGATGCTACCCAAATAAATATCTCCTACTTTATAAGCTAAATCTTTTTCTTCTTGATGGTATTCTACTACTTTCCCTTGTTTAAGGAGTACTATTCTTGTTTTCTCGTCTGTCACATTGACGAGCAGTTCGTTGGCCAATTTATTTGTGCGTTTTGTTACTTGCTTATCTGTTGAAAGCGACTTACTTTCAGAATCTTTTGAGTCGTCTTCATAGAGAAGCAGGCATAGGTTTTGATGGTGGTTTTACTCCTTTGCGATATGCGCAAAAAATGGCAAAAATAAGCAATGACGAATTTATGAAGAGGCTAGCACAAAATGAAGGGTCTACTTGTAAGAAATCATTTCTTTTTCTTGTGCCTATTGGCTCTTAAGCGCTTTTTTCTCTTGTGAGTCTTGTTTTTTTGTCGTTTTCTTTTTTTTCCGCAAGGCATATGGGGAGTATTTTATTTTAACTAGTAGTAGACAAAGGTAAAATATGTAGGCAATGGATGCAAATATAAAAGAGGTTTCTCTTGCCATACCTTGTAAAATACTAGGGAAAAGCAAGTACAACGCGCGTCACATTTTTTTGGTGAGTAGGAGAAAAGTAAATTTTTCCACCAAAAGCTTCCATTGCCTGCTTCGCAAAAAAGAGACCCAGTCCAAGATGATCACTGTTTTTCGTAAAAAACTCATTAAAGATATGCGGTAAGTCAGCTTGAGATATAGAAGATCCATCGTTTGTAATATATACTTTACGATCTTTAATATGGATGGATATACTCCCTTTGGCCTGACTAGATTCATGGGCATTGCACATAAGTTGTACAAGCAAAGCTACCAATACTTGATTAGCCCCTTTAAACCGAAAGTCCTTATCTATATAGAGCTTGGGTTTCTTTTGTACCTCATAGTCTCTCATAAATACTTCAATGGCTTCTTGCACACAGTGGCTGGCATGATAGTAGCTAAACTCTTTCTCTTTGATAAGGGTATTGATGGGCAAAAATACCCGTTTCAGCTGAGATCGACTGATCGTCGTACTATCAATAAGCTTGTCTAAGTTTTCATGCATCGTATCAAAAGCCTCTTTCTCCATGGTTATGTGTACACGAAGCTTGGCATCTATGCGATCAGGCTCTTCTGTCACCTGCATGCTTTTCATACATAGTCTTATAATACTGGCATGACTTTGGGTGATGTTAAGGCTGCTACTTACTATAGCAATAGACTTTTTTACCAAAGCGTTTAGCTTATCTTTGGTTTCATCCAATTCCCTCTTTTTTTTCCGAATAAAGATAATACCCATCAGAGCAGCCATAACATATCCATACGCAAATTGATAACGCTCTCGAACTAGATTAAAAAAAGCTTCTAGGGTATCAGGCGCAAAATAACGCATGATCAAAAAGCTACTTATCCCTCCTAGAATATTGGCACAAAGGAAACTCTTAGGATTAACAATCCGTGCCAACAACACGATGGCCAGTAGGAGATTCAGCAACGCAATCACATCATAACCGGAGAGAAAGTAAAATATGACAGGAACCACCAACAGATAATATGTTAAGAAAAAATGCCAATAAAAAGCAAAATAAGGAGCCAAAAAGCGAGGCCAGAACGCTTGTAACAACACAATCACTGATAGGCAAATGTTAATCAAAAAAAGCATCAAAGCAAGCTCATGATGTGGGGAAGTAGTCTGAATGGGAGATAGATAAATACCCAAGAGCATGATCAAAAAGAGGTAGAGGCTTAGACTCTGGTATTCTATACGCTGACGTGCCAAAGCGTTTCTTGCATATTCTGCTATCCTCAAAGGAAATAAACAACCAAGAGACACCATCTTCTTTAAATCACGCCACTTCAAAGCAAACTCTTCGATCTCCTGTCGCTCCCACCAGTTGGGTTTGTTTACCAAAAAGCCATTGTTCTCTACATAATGCGCCCCTAACAGCATCACACAACAAAGCAATACCGTCAAACCCAGTGCATAAGCCTCTGTAAAAGTCTCATCCAATACAGATAACAGACCATACAACACAGGCGCTATGAAAAAGAGGAAATAAAACATCCGTTTGCCAGGATATAAACTTAAGTTAATCGATAGAAAAGCACATTGCGCGACTGCTAATGAGGGCAGAAACCACTTCAAGATCTGTTCTAAATAAACAGGTGGTACAAAATATGCCAACAAAACCACTACATTACTCAACGTAATAGCCATCACATATCGACGCTGCTTATCCTCGGTCACATTGCTCAACGCTGCCATATAGTCGACTGATAAATGTAAACTTGACATATAAAGCAGCAAAATCGCTACCAAGAGATAACTAGAAAAAAAATGCATTAAAAGCAATTTCTTTAACAGAGGAGAAAAAGCTCGATCATCTTCGGTATAGTGTTTTACAATACCAAAAATGATCGACAAACAAAAGAGCGTCACCCCAGCTAACTGGAAAGTACGCATCATCTTTTTCTTTTCTCCACGCTCTAACAATACATGAGACAGCAGAGGATGACCTACAAGCACGGTCATAAGCAAAATGCTTAAGTCTATCTTTCCAGAATACAACATATACGTAGACAAAAGACGGATATTACCCCCTTTAAATAAGAGGTCCGAATTTAGCGTTGGGCGCACCCAATGCACAATCAATGGCAAAATACTCAAAGAAAATATCAACAAGCTGCCCACGATCCATTTGGAAAAAGCAGCGTCACGGATAAAGGCACAAATCACAATCAAAGTCCAGCAAATCACCAAAATCATCACCCCAGCTATGGGTGTAAATGTACCATAACTAAAATCTACCCACTTTTGTAATATCTTTACCAACACCAGCAAAAAATACGTTCCATAAAAGAAACCCATCATCCCTTGCGCAATAGGACCATATACCGCCCCTATCAAAGAAGGTATCGTTGATGCCTCAAAGCGATCCAACTTCCTTGGCAAAAGATAAAGCCTAGCAGTCAAAAGCCAAATGCTGCCTCCCAATAACCAAGTAAGATGATCATGTCCAAGCACTTGTGCACCCGCTACTAGTAATAAAAGGGGAGAGCCTTTCAGTAAGCCTTTTTCTTTTTCAGTCATGGTAGATGAACTATTTTGTTTCAAATATAAAAATTATGATACCCTCTTCCCCAGAAAATCGTTAAATATTGCCTACATAGCAAACAAAATTAAAGTGACCTAGTTCCTTGAAAAAAGTGATATTTTGCTTTTAAAACTAGGCAATATTGCGAAATTTTTAGATTCTTTGCAAAAAAAATCGAATTAAATATATAACCCATATGTATATCCATATTATACTGTGGGTTTTTTGCTAAAACGGGAACGTTTTTGTATAATGCCTTCCCCGAC
>JBCCFU010000037.1:0-9700 GCA_039029575.1 Bacteroidota bacterium
AATTCTTTTTATTCTTATTTACAAAAATAAATATCAAAATAATGAATTTACAAAAAAAAAAATTACAAGTTTACTATACATAAACACTTACTAATTATCCCTACCATGATCACCTTTACGAGTCACTTTCACTTACCTTCCTCAAACATCAACCATTTCCTTCGCAGGCCTACGAGATGGCTGTGGCTTTTTTTCAGCATAATAAGTCCCCTCGTTGCGACCTTCGGGGCGATCGATCCAGTCTCAGAACAAGTAGAAAACGACCCTTTCCTTGCTGCTGTAAAAGCAGGCGATGAAAATGCGCTTAAAGAGTGTCTTAGTAAAGAAGGGATCGTTGGTAATGAACCGAAGCTCAATAAAATATATGATAAAGAGAAAACAATCCTCCATATCGCTTGCGAAAGTCAGCAACAAAACGCTTCATGCTTTTCAAAGCTTATGGAAGCTATCCAAAGATATTTTCAAGAAAAATATTCAGAAAATTCGGAGAGAAGATTTCTATACTTCATTAACCGAACAGATGCACGTGCCCAAGCAGCCCTATGTATCGCTGCAAAAAAAGAAAGGCAAGATATTGCCGAATGCCTCATTCTCTATGGGGCCGACCTTGATAAAAGTGTCGAGCTAAATGGAGATAACGTCCTCCATATAGTATGCAAAAAGAAGAAAGAAAACCTTCCGCTCTTTTCATTATTCCTTGATGCCATTAAAGCACATTTTAAAAAGAAATATGATGAAAAATCGTATAAAAAAAAGTACCTAGATTTCATCTTCTTTAAACCTAGTTGCTCATATTGTCCACTTGTCATAGCTGCGCAGAATGGGCATCTAGCAATCATAAAAGCATTGATAAAAGAACGAGGTGAGACAGTTCACGACAAATTTATGTCAGATGCTTTGCTTGTCGCTTTAGAAAAAAACGATGTGAAAATCCTTGAATATTTTATTGAAGGATGTCAATTTCCCATTGACGGAGACGAGCGCATCAACCAATGGTGTAAAGAGACACCTCTTATAGAAGCTATCAAGGCGCAATCCCTATTGTGCGTCGAATACTTATTAAAACAAGGCAAATTAAAGAAAAAAGAAGACGAAGCAAAGAAAAAGGCACGTCAGCAAAAAGCAGATGTCAACTGCTCTTTCGATGGCATGTATAAACCACTCTTTTATGCGGCCAACAGAAAGAGCTTTAAGATCTTTAAGTTGCTCCTTGACCAAGGCGCACTTATTGAAAAAGATTATCTCTTCTCTGCTATTGATGAGAAGGGGAGTAAAGATATAGTTCAATTTCTTATTGACAATAATAGCTCGGCAATAGAAGAAGAGAACAAATGGGGGAGGAGCACCCTACATGCGGCCATCTATAGGCTTGACAACCCTGAGATCCTTGCGTTGGTGCTTAAAGAGGCTGAAGCACATTTTCAAACAAAATATGGAGAGGATGCGTACGAGGAAGCATATAAGGCGTTTCTCAACAAAAAGGATCATTGCAAGAAAGCAGCCATCCATATTGCTGCAAGCATTAGTAACCTCCAAGCGGTACAATTATTAGTTAATGAGGGGGTAGAGCTCGATGAAGAAGCCGTTAGAGAAAACCCCTACCATGGAGGAACTGAATTAGACGGAACACCCTTTGACAAGGCTTTAGGTTGTGATGATCTTGAAATTATGCGACTTTTGGATACAGAAAAGGCAATGTTTAAGTGGCACATACTTGAGACAGCTCTTCATGAAGCAAGAAAAAACAGTATTCAATATATCATTACAAGCTTCAAGCCAGCACTCAACAAAAGCTACAAAAGCCCAAAAGATACATACCGACTTTTGGGTGTTCCTTTATATCGACTTATATCAAGAAACTACGGTAGTACAGAAAAAGACAAAAAGGAAGACAGAGATAGACGCAGCGAAATTTTCGACTTTCTAGTGTCCGAAGGGGCAGATGTAAACTTACTTTTTGAGGGGCGAAGGCTCATTTTTCATATTTTGAAAGGAAGTAGTAAGGAGCAGATACAGTGGCAACTAGAATCATTTTGTAAGCACAACGCTGAGCTTGCAGAATTAGGAGGAGGGCATAGCATTTTCTCTATCATTGCCAGCAAATATTTATGTGATCGAGCTTCAGAGAAATATGCTTTTTTGACATTGGTTTATGAGCGCTTCATCGCAAGCTGTCAAAATAAGATAAGAGACACACTGAAAGAAATGTCACAGAGAGACGGGGTCGTTCCTATTCAACTTGAGAAGGGTGTCATCGAGGTACTTGTAACAATGTGTGGCCCTTCTTTTGCATTAAAGGTATTAATTGAGTCATTACAGAGAAAAAATGAAGATGGCGAAAGCCCTTTAGACATTGCCAAAGGAAAAAGCAACAACTTTACCTACTTCTTTTTTGAGGAAATGATCGAGTTGCAAGAAAAGATTGAGAAGGAAGGCATAGTAGCCGTCAAGCTAGAAGTCATTAAAAACAAGGTCTCAATCATTCTAAAGGAAAAAGAGGCTTTAAGAAAAAGAAAAGAGGATTTAACAAAGTTGAAGAAGAAGATATCGCGGGAGAGACAGATGATGAAGAAAACGCGCTTAAAAAAGCAAAAAGCCATGTTTAAGGGTGTTCACAAAAATCTGCCTAAACCGAAAAAGGACTCCAAAAGCAAGCCTCATACAGTAAAACATAAACACTCTCCCATATTTTAAAAACAAGGATAAAGAAAATGTCTCCTTTCTTTTCATTAGCTATATCTTGTCTAAATACAAAATATTTGAACAAAAAAAGAAGCCCTAAATATGTTTTGCAATAGGCCCGGAATGGTACATCTTAGACATTATGTCAAAAAAAGATGAAACCGTAGCTACTCAGAAGCTTTTTGATCTTTTGGATGAGTTTATAGAAGCTAAAAGAACAGAACTTTCCTCAAACTCAGCTGAGGAAGAGAGGCAGATAGGAAGTCCAGCGTAGGCACACAAGGACACTGGAACACCATCTTCGAAAATGCCTTCACACCCGCCCAAAAAGGAGAATATACCGAAATCTTCCTCAACAGAACCCTTAGCACCGCGACTAAGTTTTCTGGATTAAAACCTATAAAATAGATAAATCGACGAATACCTGATATCTTAGCCATCGGAGAGCAAGAAATTCACATCGTAGAAATTATCAGCCCTAGCCAAAATACACGAAATAAATTAGAGAGTCTTTTTTTCTGTCGCGGAAGTGTGCTTTATCGATATTGCGCGGAGGTTAGTCAAATAAAATGACCTTGCGTATAATGTAGTAGATATATTGAATATATTTGTTAATCTTGTGACCATCACACTGTTATAATTACTAGTTACAAAGGACATTTCAAAGGGGAGTTTTTGGAGGAGGTAAGTCGTATACAACCTCTTGTAGGAAAAGTCCTTGTGGAGGAGCTGCACTTTTGGCAGCACATCGGTCTTTTTGGGCGATGATCTTTGGGATATCGTTGGGTGTAAGTCGTCCTCTACCTACTTCGATAAGGGTGCCGACGATGGCACGCACCATGCCATGGACAAAGCGGTTGGCATGGATGGAGAAGGTGCGTTTTTCCTCTTTTTCTTGCCATCTGGCGTGGGTAATATGGCAGACATGATTGGGTACGTTAGCATGTCCTTTGCAGAAGCTTTGGCAGTTGTGTGTTCCTAACAAGTAAGAGACCGCTTCGTTCATCTTTTCCATATCAAGGGGATAGGGGCAGTAATGACTAGTAGCTGCCAAAAAAGGGTTGGGGACAGTGGTGATATGGTAGATGTATTTTCGCTCTAAAGCATCAAAACGTGCATGTGCGGTTGGGGCTACCTGGTCGATCGTATGTACATAAATGTCTGAGGGTAAGAGTCGGTTGAGTCGATGATGGAGTTGTTGACTGTCTACATCTGCTGGCAGGTCGACATGGGCTACTTGTCCGATGGCGTGTACCCCTTTGTCTGTCCTGCTACTGCCACTGAGTAGACAAGGCACCCTGAGTTGCGCTAGCGAATCTTCCAAGGTTCCTTGTACCGTAGGCACGCCATCTTGCCTCTGCCAGCCATGATAGGCCGTACCTTTATAAGTGATGGTCATAAAATAGCGCTGGGTATTTGTAGGTTTGTACATATTTTTCTGAGGATAAATTTCCCCTATCTATGGGGAATTTTAAAACTTTTCCACAAAGGTACGTTTTTATATTGTATTGTGCGCTTTTTTTAAGTAATTTTGCCTTTTTAAAAAGGTTAACTATAAAGCGATCGTTTGATTTTTACACATATGGAAGTAGAAAAGATGTTGATAATTGGTTCAGTGCTCCTATTTTTGAGCATAGGTTCGAGCAAGCTCTCGAGCAAATTAGGTATTCCTACGCTTCTTTTCTTCTTAATGATCGGTGCTTTGTTGAATAAGTATTGGGATACGTTTCCTGGTTTTTCTAGGGTGACCTCGCCTCATGAAAATATGATGATTGCCCGCAACTTGGGGATTATCACGTTGGTTTTGGTACTTTTCTCGGGTGGGCTGGAAACGGATTTTCAGCACATACGTCCTATTTTGTGGAGTGGTATTCTTCTTTCGACCCTAGGAGCATTCATTACGGCGCTGGTGGTGGGTCTGTTTTTACAATGGGTGACGGCGGATAATTTCGGTCTGCGCCTGTCGGAAGGAGTATTGGTAGGGGCCATTGTGGCATCTACAGATGCTGCGGCTGTCTTTTCAATCTTGCGTGCGCGTAACATACAGTTGAAGGCTAACTTAGGGGAACTCTTGGAGTTGGAGTCGGGTAGCAATGATGTGATGGTCTTTTTTTTAATGACTTTCTTGCTCGACTTGCTTAATCACTCTGAGGCAAGTGGTATTATGAAAGAGGTGGGTGCGTTGAAGGTGGTGCCTATGTTTTTGCAAGAGATGGTGATTGGGGGGCTTGGGGGCTTTTGTATGGGATATGCGATGATGTATATCATCAACACAATCAACTTAAGCTATCCAGCGCTCTATCCTGCCCTTACTCTTTCGCTACTTTTTCTGACGTATGGAGGTGTCAACAAGTTACATGGCAGTGGCTTTTTGGCGGTCTATATCTCAGGGATGATCTTAGGCAGTCATGACTTGATTCACAAAAAGAGTTTGATCCGCTTTTATAAAGGTATTGGCTGGTTGATGCAGATTATCATGTTTGTGGCCCTAGGCTTTGTCGTGGTCTTCAAGGAACTCATAGGGGTTGCTGACCTTGGCATCAAGCTCGCCTTGGTTGTCATGCTGGTGGCTCGTCCACTAAGTGTCTTTATCAGCCTTGCTTTCTCCAAGCTACAAACGAAACATAAGGCTTTTGTCTCTTGGGTAGGGCTTCGAGGCGCTGTCCCGATCGTCTTTGGGATGTATCTGTATAGAGACAATTTGCCAGAAAGAAAAGATTTGCTTTTCCACCTGATCTATTTTGTGGTGATCCTTTCTGTCCTAATACAAGGGACGACTCTTTATCCTCTTGCTAAGTGGCTTAAGTTGGAAAACAGGGTGGTGACGGCACGCAAACAAAAACAAGAGAAGCAGCGTTCAGACATCATTAGAAGGGAGTTCAGACACCTTGAAGTACCTCCTGATTCACCAGCAAATGCAAAAGCGATCGTTCAGTTAGGCTTGCCTGAGTCGGTCTATATCGCTGTCATCCATCGGGGAAAAAAACAATATCTCGGACCACGAGGTGATACGAAAGTACAAGCGGGGGATCGACTTATTGTGATGTTTGACACTAAGAAGGACCTCAAAGAGCTAAAAGCATGTTTTGGGGTTCGATAGTGTTTCTATTAGGAACGCGGTCTGGACGGGATTCGAACCCGCGACATCCTGCGTGACAGGCAGGCATTCTAACCAGACTGAACTACCAGACCAAGGAAGAACAGGCCACAAATTTAGTATGAATAAACGGTATCTACAATCTATTGCGATACTTTTTTTAATGAGGCAAAAGAGAGGGGGGGAGAATGAGCTAAAAATACTACAATGTGCGACGCATCCGCGCGGTCGGAATCCCAAGCTGTGATCTATATTTTGCAATGGTGCGGCGTGCTAACAAGTAGCCTTCGGATTTCATGCGTGCGACTAGTTCTTCGTCTGTATACGGCTCTTCTTTATCTTCTGCTTCGATCATCTGCCTGAGTTTCTCTTTGATGATGCGGCTGCTTACCTGGGTGCCTTGGGTGGTGTTGATAGACTCAGAGAAAAAGTATTTCAAGGGGAATGTCCCCATATCAGTCTGGACGCTTTTCTTACTAACGACCCGGGAAACAGTGGAGATGTCCATGCCTATCTCTTCGGCGATATGTCGCATGAAAAGAGGTCGCAGCTTCTCTTCGTCTTGCGTGCTGAAAAAAGGTTGTTGTAGCTTGACGATCGCTCGCATGGTGTTTAGCAGTGTCTCTCGGCGCTTTCTAATAGACTCGATGAACCATTGGGCACGTACCATCTTTTCACGTACAAAGTGGGTGACTTCTTTCGCTTTAGGATCCTTTTTGTGAGCGTATCGGGTCAGCATATCGCGATATTGCTTGCGTACGCGCAAGGTAGGGGTATAGTCGTGGTATAGGCTTACTTCTAACTCACCCGTTGCGTTTTTTTGTACAAGAAAGTCTGGCCTACTGGGGGTTCTTCCCTTCTCTTCTATGGTAACTATGGGTTGAGGAGAGAGCTGGGTAATTAAGTTGAGGGCTTCTTTAAGTTCAACTTGGGATAACTTGAGGGTAGAGGCAATCTTTTTATAGTTTTTTTTGGAGAAAGCATCAAAACAGTCGCTCAAAATAGCTGTGGCAAGTTTGACAGCAGGGCTTGTAGACTTTCGCTTAAGTTGTAGTAAGAGGCATTCTTGTAGGTCGCGTGCACCAATGCCTACGGGCTCTATCTCTTGTATCTTGGCAAGCACTTTGGAGAGCTCTTCTACATCGGTCTCTATATAATGGGTGGAGGAGAGGTTGTGCATGATGACAGCTAGGTGGGTACGCAAGTAGCCATCATCAGCAAGGCTACCTACCAAGTAGTGTGCAAGGAGTGCCTCTCTTTCGCTTAAGGGAAGCAGGCTTAGCTGAGCCAACAGTTTTTCATGCCAAGAAGGTCTTACCGTACCCAGCTCGCTTCTGAGCATTTCCTCAGAGATGTGCGTCTGTTTCCTTCTTCGCGTATATGGGCCGCGTTCTTGTAGCATTGGGCCTTCCTCAAAGGTTTGTTCTGGGAGGCTTTCTTCACTTGCTTCTACTTCTAAGGTCGGGTTGTCGTCTAGCTCTTCTTGGATACGTGTGGCCATCGCCTCAGTGGGTACTTGCAAGAGCTGTACAAACTGAACTTGCTTAGGGGAAAGCTTGCCTTGCTGCTTCTGTTTGAGTCCTAGTTTTTGCATGATAAGGAAAAAGGACAAAGTTAATCATTATCCATTTAATATCTCTTCAGCATGGTTAGTTGTATTGATACGTTTGATGATCCTTTCAATATATCCTTTTTCGTTGATGATGAAGGTGGTGCGCTTAGGAAACCATAAGAACCTACGGGAGGTACCATATGCATCGGTGATCTCACGGTTCGTATCCGCAATCAGGGGGAAGGGTAGTTCATGTTTTTCACTAAAACGTTGATGAGAGTCAACGGAATCATTACTTACTCCGATGACCGCATATCCTGCTTTTTGGAGGTTAGCATAGTGGTCACGTAGGCTGCACGCTTGTTTGGTACATCCGCTGGTGTTATCTTTGGGATAAAAGTAGAGGGCTACTTTTTTCCCTAGGAAGTCTTTGAGTTGAAGGGTCTTCCCATCCTGGGTAGTACCAGAAAAAAGAGGTGCTTGGTCACCTACTTTCAGTTGTTTCTTAGATTGTCCGAACATGATTATAAAGTCTTTGGTATATGGTATAACTACAAGAGGATTTTGCATTGTTGCAAATAGCAAGTTACAAATTTTATTTATATTTCGCGAATCTGAAAAGAGAGGGATAAAGTCCTAAACCTTGTCAGCATCTAGCCAACTGGTAGTCTCCTGCTCATTTCCGCCGTCTACCAGCAAGATAGACGCTAGGTCCGAGATACCGATTTCTTCCGTTCCTTGCGTTTCATCTTCTTCAAAAATGCTAAGCTGGTTTCGATTATCCGTATTAACGATTTCATTATCTACAGGTTCATTATTAGACTCTCTCTCTCTGTCCGTTTTTTGCTCGTCTAATTCATAAATTTCGTCTAAGTTCGTTGGAGATGGCTTTTCGTTCTCACTCTCGTACTGATCGATAGTTTGGTCCTGCATATGAGAGAGAATTCCTAACAATGATCCTCCTATACTGCTTTTATCTTTGGTAGAGTTGGCAGGGAGGCCAAGGTCTGCATTCATCATATAAGAGGGTGGGTTGCTGGCTTCTTCACTCTTTTCTATTAGAAGATTGATTATCTCTGGATTAGTTTTTTCCTTTTGGAAGGCGTATTCAAGGGCTTGTTGATAATCTGGCTTCGTTAAAACTAGGCTATCGCTAAAGAGTAGCCAAAGGACTTCTCCTTCGTCATTACCTTCAATGGCTTTGAGAAGGTCTCTAATATTGGATGAATAGTGTACATCAATCCCTATCCCATGAGTGAGTGGCACTATTTGCTGCCCTAAATGCGATGTACGATGCCCATGCTGAAGAGGAAAAGGGCCTACATAGTTGTTAATATGTTGTCTTACAAGAGTTGCAGGGTGAATGGTAGGGTCAAAAGAAGGGATAGAAGATGCTGCCATTTCTTCTTGAGGAAAGGAACCGTTTGGTAAGACATCGAAGAATACATTTATGGCCAATCTTTTTTCGATAAAGGCATCATTGTTTTTAAATGCTTTTTGTATCTTTTTCGGTAAGTACTTCCATGCTTTAGGGAAGGGCCGCCGTTGACATCCGTTCATTTGGCCGCGCACGTCGATACCGAAAAGAAGCGCGAGCAGCTGAGCACATGGCAAGCATAGAAAGTTATTTGCAGGAAGTATCACATACAGCGGGTCGTAACGAAATAGGGGCTTCGCTGTCTCCTTTTCATCTTTTTCCTCTTCATCGATCACTCCTGTGGGAACACATTGTCGGTTATACTTTATCCATACAAACAGTACTTCCAAAGCGACATGTCCATAAACTTCTGTAAGGATGGCATCTGGGAAATAGTTATATTGCTTTATTTGGACACGCATGCCTTTATACTCCGTGTCTTCAGGAAAGAGTAAGTGCTTTTCATTCTTAGCCTTTTTTTTGTCTTTTAAGATAAGCGTCATACGCCTGACTTTAATAGTACTGGAGATAGCTATTTCCCGCAGCTCTTTTTGTATCACATGAATATCTACTAATTTTTCGGGACTACTATAAGTGGTGATCTTAGCGTCATTGGGAGCAAAAGCACTTTGGGTATGCATCGCACCCGAAAGTGTACAGGAAAAAAGGACTATAGAGAGGCGCAAAGCGTGGGAAGTGGTTTTCATAATAGTTTATAATATGTAAAATATTTTTAAAAAGAGCCCAATTTTACAAATATTTTCTATTTTTTCCAAATATATCTTTATCGGCCTTGTAAGCTAACCAAACCAAGACTCTAAGCAAAGTACCCAAGTGCGACGTTAAAGTCGCTTTAATAAACGTTTTTATGATAATGAATAATAAAGATCCAACAAAGTAAAAACCCAATATACTGCTATTGGCAACCTATCGGCACATGCGAGATCAGCAA
>JBCCFU010000038.1:0-9682 GCA_039029575.1 Bacteroidota bacterium
GAAAAAGGAGATTTCGCCACTGTCAAGCTTCTTTTGGACAATGAGGCAGGGCGTTCCATCAATGTGAAAGATAAATGGTGGAAAACCCCACTCCACTACGCAGCAGAAAAAGGAGATTTCGCCACTGTCAAGCTTCTTTTGGACAATGGGGCAAAGGATTCTATCAATATGCAAGATAAATATTATAACAAAACCCCACTCCACTACGCAGCAGAAAAAGGATATGCAGCGCCCGTCAAGCTTCTTTTGGACAACGGGGCAAAGGCTTCCATCAATGTGCAAGATGATAAAAAGAAAACCCCACTCCACTACGCAGCAGAAAGTGGAGATGCAGCGACCGTCGAGCTTCTTTTGGACAATGGGGCAGGGCCTTCCATCAATGTGAAAGATACATCGAGGCAAACCCCGCTAGATATAGCGAAGCAAAGGCTACGTAAAGCTACAAACAAAATAGAAGGCACCACTTATCAAGAGATCATAAAATTACTTTCTTGAGATAAGGGGGGGCGGATTAAGAATTTTATGGATCTTACCAACTGGGGATGTCCTAAAAAGGCTGAGCAAGAGAGGCCCCCGAGATTTAGGCCATACTGTTTACCCATAAGTCTAAAAATAGCAGATTATTTAAAAAGATCTTTTCTAGTCCTGAGTATCCCTTTCCGGCGATCTCAAGCTATTTGAGGCACGGATTGAACCCTTTCGCTGGCGCTCAAGGGGAAATCCGCGCCAGGAGTTTATTATATTATTGCACTCGCCTTCGGCTCGCTTGTAACAATTTTACCTCTCAGTCTCACCCATTTCTCCTTTAGGAGACTCAAAGTTATGGGTAACAGTATGGATTTAGGCATATGAAAAAGCGATCTTTGCACACCCTACAATCACAGGCAAGGTGATCAGCGTTCGTATCAAGAAGACGAGGAAGAGGGTTTTGAAGGTGAGTTTAAGTTTGCTCCCCAACAGGATGGGGCCTAGCTCGGAGATATAGATAAGCTGTACGACCGAGAGGGCACCAATGATAAAGCGGGTGATTTCGTACTCATGGCCTTGTAACGTGTTAATCATCGTCGAAGGAATAAGCATGTCGAAGAAGCCTACAAAGAGGGTTTCAGAAGCCCTTTCTGCCCCAGGGATGTCGGCCCAATGCAGCAGGAAAGCAAAAGGCTTGCCTACAAATTGCAATAACACCTTGATATAAGGGAGTTCGATAAGCAAAAAGCTGACCGTCGCAATGGCCATGACGCTAGGTAGGGTGCTGATGATGAGCTCGAGCCAGCTGATAGCGACCTTTTGGCAATAATAGATCAAAGAGCCATTCTTTTTAGCTTTTTGGAGGGCAACGGATAGGCCTTTTCGCCAGGTATGCGTCTGATTGGTGGGTTGCTCACTGCTCTTTTGAGACTTTCCATTGATGTATACCTCTTTGATCCAAGAGAGAGGGGGGATTCGTGGGATCACGATGGCAGCCACCAAGCCACTCATCACGACCGTAAAGTAGAAGCTACCAAAGTAATCTGTTAGCTGCAGTCGACCCAACAACACCGTACAAAAGGTGATGGACACCGCAGAAAAGCCTGTAATCACGGTGCTCGCCTCCTTGGCGGTATAATCCCCTTTTTCATACGCTTGCAAAGAGATGATCGTACCAATCGTACCATCCCCCACCCAAGAAGCCAAACAGTCGATCGCCGCCTTCCCAGGTAGCTGGAAGAGAGGTCGCATCACCCGATTCATAGGGACCCCCACAAACTCGAGCAGCCCAAAGTCAATAAGCAAAGGCGAGAAAAGAAGACCGCAAAGTAAGTTGGCAAGCAGCACAGGCAACAAGTCAAACAACACCCCCTCCTGCTGATTGTACAGGGAAGCAGGAAAGAACTCTTTCCCCCATCCAATAAAAGCGACCAACCCCAAAAAAGCGCCTATACATCGTATGCAAAGCCATAAAGGAGTCGTTGTGCCGACGGCCACCAGCCATGGATATTTCTTGATCCATGCAGGCTGCCAAAGCGTGATCCAACACGTCAGCAAAGCAGCCAACACAAGCAGCCCAGCCATCAAAGCAGGCCAGTAAGTCTGTAAAGAATCATACAGTAAGCTAGACAAATGGATAACAAATGTTCGCCTTCTGCCCTGATAAGTGAAAGGTACCAAAAAAGCTACCACCCCGAAAAAGGAGGGCAATATAAAGTGGGCTAGATAAGATTTCTCTTTCTTCTTTTCAATATTCATAGTAAGATCAGGTTTCAGGGATTATCCGGTGCATCGTTTGATAGAGGGCAAATATACAAAAAGTACGCATACTTGTATTAACCCAAGGGATCGGATGAGCAGGAAATACGTAAAAGAGCGTAAACAAGGCCGATACCGCTGCTACCCAAGCAAGCAACTGCCAAGAAAAAGGATGAAGGCCTAACTTTCTCCAAAGGACATATGAGCTGATCGTCCCCCCTATGACCAGCGTTAACACCGTAGCAATAGGAGCCCCCTCCACACCGATAGCGTAGATCAGGTAGTAGTTACCCAAAGTACCTAAGAGAACCAGCAACGCACTGACCGTCGCCCACACAAAGTAAGGCGAAAGCAGCAATATCTCACTACCCATGCGAAAGAGCGTATCAAAGAGCTTGGCGATTCCCAAGAGCAAGAAGAGCCATTTCATCTGCTCGATCGCCTGAGGAGAAAACGCACCCAGCAGATAGTCAAACCATGTATAGAGCAAGAGGAAGCATAACCCCGTCGAAGCAAACTGCCAGCACGTCGTTGACTGGTAGAGGCTATGTAGCCTGCCGTTGTCCCCTTGTTCAAAGAGTTGCACCACACGCCCAGCCCGCGTCTGCTTGACGACCTTCATCGGAATCTCTAGCAGCAAAACCATGAACGTCATGGTATGGTACATCCCCTCCGTCTCTTTGCCACACATGGAGACTACCATGATGTTATCAATACGAAGCATCAACATCGCCATACTGCTACTCAACAAAGTAAAAAAACTATATTGTAGAAAAAGACAAATAAAGTCACGGTTAAAAATGCGTGCATCGTAGCCTATCCTCAGCTCTCCCCTATACCAGAGTTCCAACAAGAGAAGCAGTAAGTTCACCGTATAAGGGATAGCAGTGCCTATCAAAAGCTGTTCAAAAGAGAGATAACCCCTTCCGTACAAGGTGATCAAAACGGCGAAAAACAAGTTATGCACCACATGTTGAAAGAAGCTAGGCCACACCACACGATCCAAGGCAATGGCCCACGACTTTAGGATCACGTTGAGCAGCACAATATAACCAATCCAAACCGTCAAGAAAGTATAGTCCGCCAGCTCCGCCGTCTTAAGCGAAAAAAAAGCAACAAGTGGCGCTTTGAAGAGATAAAAGAGGGCGATGGTAGCCATATAACCCACCGTACTGCTCAGCCATATCCAACCTAAGAAAGCCGCCTTCGCCTGTCGATCGCTTTGGAACGGCGTACCATAGCGTATGATGCTCTGCCCTAGGTTGAAACGCGCAAAGAAAAAGACCATGTGATGAATACCCGCATACAAGCCGATATCTGCAAGGCCTAGAAAGGTAGGCAGTAGGATAAAAGTGTTGACCGCCGCGATCAATCGACCTAGGTAGTTGAGCAAAAGGATCAAATGCCCCTTTTTCGTGAAGTAACTTTTCATAACCAGCTCAAAGGTAATGGGTTTTAACCAAACGGGTGGTCTATCAAGCGCCCTTTTCTACTTCTCTTCTGTCTACGTGACTTTGTGTAGGCCTTTGCCTAAAATTAGGGACCGTCAAATTTTATCTCTCTCTTTTCATGGAAAGAAAAGTATATCGTTGATTCCTTCTCTTTACCTGTGAAGATGAGCCTTCTTTCAACAACAATAAGGTTATTGAGTCTTTTCCTTTTCTAGTAAAACGGCCTTAGCTTTATCCTTCTTGACTTGTATCTCAATGATCTTATCGTAACATTCATCGCCATTTGATGAAGGTCCTCCATATAACGCAGTATATGTATCCATGGCATTTTTATAGTTGAAAATCGCTTTGTCATAGAATCCTGCCTTTTCGTATAAATCTGCTATATCTTTGTATGCGCCAGCCGTATCGGGATGAGGACCTCCATAGTATTTTTTGAAGAAATCCAGCGACTTATAATTACTTTCAAGAAGCAGTAACATATAAGGTTTCATCATATCTTTTTCAGGCTGTGTTTTCAGTGCTTTCTGGGATGTAGAGGTGCTAGTGTATGCATATTGATGGGGGATAAAGTTGGCGATGCTGTTATATATAGCTGGATCGAAGCGGCGTATGTTGGATTGACGGGTTGCTGCTATATCCAAACACAATGCTTCGCCGTCAAAGTCCTCTCTATAAAGCCAGTCAAGGAATTGCTCTATGTATGTACCTGAAAAACCTTCGTTGTGGAGATACATAGGCAGTTGATCTAGGAGGAGGAGTTCCTTTTCTTCAGATAGCTCATTGGTTATTGTTGCGCCATATTTGGAAAGCATGTCAATAGTGTTACTGCTCAGTCCTTGTACCTCTGTAAAGTTGGCTGTTTGTAACGTAAGTTCGGGCATGCCTGTCTTCCACTGCTGTATGACTTTGTTTTGGGATACTTCCCATAGGCTGACCTTTCCGTTTGCATGCATCACACTAAGGAGTGTTGGTTGGGAAGGGTAGGAAAAGTTGATATAGCCAACTATGTTGGGTAGTGTAGCTAGGATTCTTTGGGTGCTCAATACAATGATATGCAGGCAACCTTCTTCATTTGATTTAGCATCTTTGGCAAAGAGCAAGTCACGTGAGGGAGAAAGTGTAAATGCGCCAACATGGTCAAAGGTGTAAAATTTACTCTTTTTTATATCAATGATGTGGAGATGACCTACTTGTTGTCTATCTTGTGCATCGAGTGGTTGATCTTTGGCTATCAAAAAATCGCCTAAGGGAGAGATGCGAAAGTATTGGATATTGTCTAATGTTTTTACAACGCGTTTTCTTTGTGCATCAATGAGTGAGAGATGGTCTCTATGATCGGAAGTCACCAGAAAACCGCCTGATGGGGTTTCTCTAAATTTTCCGATGTTATCAAAAGAGCACGATCTGGAAGTTTGGGTATCTATAATGGTGAGTGTCCCTCTGGTGAGTAATCTACAGTTTTTCAGAAAGAAGAAGCGGCCTGATCGGGATATTTCAAAGGCACCAATATCTTTTAAGGTCTTTTTTACTTTTCCTGTTTTTATGTCAATGATACGGAGATTCGCTATTATGTCAATGATACCTTGCTTATAAATTTTTACATCTTTGACCAACAAGAAAGTTCCTGATGGATCTACCTTGAATTGAGCGACATCTTGGAAGGTGTGCAGGAGCTGACCTGATCCCATATCGATAATGCGCAGTTTGCCTGCTTTGTCTCGAGCAAATAAGCGAGCAGTCTTGCAGCATGCCTTATAGTCACTTACCTCGTCGATGGTGAAAGTTTGGCGTTTCTTCGTATGAATGATGTGGAGCTGTCCCTGTTTTTCTTCTTCGCAGTTCTTGATAAAAAGATAAGGAGCTTTTTCAGATTTTTCATGATGTTCTATTTCATCAAAAGTGTATAATTCGTTGCCCGTTTTAATATCGATGATACGGAGCTGGCCTTTTCTATGTACTTCGCAATCTTTGACGAGGAGTAAAGTATTTGTTTCTACTTCTTCAAAATAGCCTACCTCCTCTATGGTTTGTATAACTTCTCCACTTTTGACATCAACAACGCGTAGCACACCGGGTGTATACTTGGAGCAATCTTTAAGAAATAAGAGGTCACCGGTTTTAGAGACATTCCATTGACCAAGATTTTTGAAGGTGTGGATAACTTTCTTTGGCTGCATATCAATAATGCGCAGATCGCCTATATGCGAACTTGTTGTATCTTTTACGAACAATAAGTCACCTTGGGGAGAGAAGCCATATCCACTTACGTTTTTGAAAGTATGTACAACGTGTTTGGTATCCATAATGTGCAGGTTCCCAAAATACTTATTTTCTTTAACCAAAACATCGCCTTGAGGGGATACCTCAAAGGCATAAGCCTTTTTAAAAGTATGTAGATGGCCTTTCTTATCCATAATGCGGCCTTGACCTCCTTCTTCCTCATCATTGGCACAATCTTTGACGCATAAAAAAGGAGCTATTGGGCTAAATTCGATGTAATTATAGTGTATATTATCGGTTAGGGGGTCTCTTCTATGTCTATATAAAAAGGAATTTTTTTGATGGTTTTCTTGTAAAATCCATTGCTTCACGGTTCCATCTTTGCTTGCTGTGACCAATATGTGGCCATTGTCTATACAATTCATGGCGGTAATAGGGGTGTCATGTGGGGTGATAGCACCTGTTTGGACGGGTGGAGAAGCGCTAATGTCCCATATATGGACGGTATGCTGATTGTATATAAGAAAGGCATGCTTTCCATCTGGAGCAAAAAGACATCGATCTATGTTATTTGTGACGTGCTTTGCTTCTTTTTCGCCTGTTGGCATGATCCAAAAGCTTTTATCTCTTTTTGTATAGGCTATATATTTGCTGTTGAGGTCGAAGGAGACGATATCGGAAAAAGTTTTTATAGGTATAGGTTGTTGATCTGGGGAACTGAAGACGATGTCGTATAGTGCCAATGTACCTTTATATGTATCGTTTATGCAGAGGTATTTACCACCCTTTGGGCTGACTTTGCAAACGGTGTCTCTGTTAGGTAGGGGATATGGTAGGCTATAAATTTTATAGATGCAGGTATCTGCTACTTGTCTAATATATCCTACAAGATCATTTTTTTCATTGAGCTCGATATGGGTGACTCCTTTTAGAACGGTAGAAGGTCTAAGTGTTGAAGAAGTTAGTGAAAGTACTTGGTACGTGGTGTTTTTGGTCATTCCATGGGTGATATAGTGTATGTTTGGGTATCTATATGATAGTTGTGTTACATTATCTGCGATTATCGTTTTAGAAAGGTTGGAGACAATTTTTCCGATAAAATGACTTTTTTTAAGTTGTTGGATCGATATATTTGTTTTTGGGTGTGTACAAAGCACATCGGGAGATAGGTTGTCGCTGTTGTGCGTGATCATAAATCGCTTGCCTTTCGTACTCTCTTTACACTTTTCATTAGTCCCCTTCCCAAAATTTTTTGATACATTTTTAAACGCTTTGACTTCATCAATACATCCGTCGACAATACCACTAATCTGGTCAAGTTTGCTAAAAGATCTTATAGTTTTCTCTGTGCCTAGATGAATGATACGCCATGGATCTTTTCTGTGGAAGTATCCATAATGTTTAAGGAGCAAAAAGTTACCATTTTCAGATATTTGGTAGTCCATGACTTCTTTAAAGGCATGACATCGTCCACTTTTCATATCGATGATGCACAGCGTGTCCCAGCTCATAGTGAAGAGAAGGTTGCTTGCTTTACACTTCTTGTCTTCCTTGTATTCGCAAATGTTTTTAAAGAGATGATATTTACCACTTTCTAAATCGATGATGTATAGATCACCTTCTTGTTCCTTGCCTAATTCATCAAGATCAGGAAGGGTACTTTTAGCCAATAAAAATTTGCCATTTTGGGAAAATTCGACATATTGCATGTTTTTGGCAGACAAAGGCGTTTCCCATAGATATTCCTTTGTTTGCGCGTTGATGGCGACCAAAGGTTTTTCTATAAAAGTGATATTTTGTAAAGCAGCTATTTCTTGTCCCTCTGCATTAAGGAAAGGGACATAGCCTTTTTTCAGCGATTTCTTTTTACGATCCCACGTATAAAGTGCTTTATTGGTCTCTATCATGATTTGTCCATGACCTAGGTCGCTGACGTTTACAATGGTTTCGTCCTTGATTTTTTCCTTTATAGATGTTCCGAAATCGAGTTTATGCATGATGGCTTTTTCAAAGTTACTTCCTGAGGCATTGACACTGCGGAAGCTGCTATCGATCCACAAGGCATCTGTGCAATCGATATTTTTCATCTTTGCCCCATCTAAGACAGCACCTTGTAGGCAAAGGCCTCTCAAGTCCTCTTTTTCATGGACAAAGGCATGGGCTGCTACCAATACCGTAGCACTATTGCCTGCGGCAATGCGAGATTGCCAGGCGAAGAGGGCTTCTTTATTTCCATACTCTTGGATCATGTTCGTATATGTAGATACAAGCTCTTCGATGGATAAGTCGTGTTGATAGTTTTTTTGTAAAGTCTGTAAGAGTGACTGATCTTTTATCCTTGCTTGTCGGATAGTAGCGGTAAAGGCTTCTTGGGCTTGTGGGTGATCGCTGATCATATCACATAAGAACTCTACGATAGCTGGCTTTTTGTGAATATAGCAATTATTCCATGGATGTGTTGTAGCCAAAGGTTCGTTCTTATCTTGCAGCTGGGTAATATGTTGATAGATGGCATATGCCGCTAGATATTCTTGGATAGAGGTATGGATAAAGCTGGATCGTTTTTTTTCAGTGGTTTTGACGGGAAGGGCTTGTATACATGGGTATTGAGTTGGATCAAAAGTAGGCTTTTGCTCAACAAGCATCTGTAGCGCTATTTCGCTTGCTTCTTGCCAGCACGCTTTCTGACAGTCTTTAGGGAGGTTCATACGCACTTTAGCGCCGAGAAACCATTGATCGATAAGTTTTTTATAAATAGTTGCACGCTTTAGATGAGCGTTATTATGATCTTTTGAAAAAGGTTGTTTAGAAAGTTGTGGTAGCTCATCGAGTAGCGCTTCTAGGTTATCAGCATCGCCCTTAAAAGCTGCGAGATCTAGTTGAGCAAGGTGATTAGATCGATCGACATCGTTTGACAGGACTTGTGTAGTGGGTTGGAAGAAGTCTTCACAATCGATCTTCTCTTCTGCGGCAAAGAGAGAGGTACTTAACCCAAAGAGGAGTAAAGTCTTAGAAAGGGCATATATATTTATATTCATAGGTAGATTTTAAATAGTTATAGAATGAATCAATAATACTATAGTTATGGTTCTTTTCCAAATAATAAACACTGAACTACTAGTTATTTTTTTTTCTTTAAAAATATGATTATGTTTGTCTCATATTCTAATTAATTGTACCTTTTGATTAATTACACCTTCTTAAAAGCTGAATAATACCTACCCTATTATGTTATTAGACAACCCAATCTCTAACGTTCGTTTTTTCTCTCTTGCCAACAGACTTTTTTCTGCTATAAAGCCTATCTTGTCCCTATGTATCCTTTTTGGAGTCTGTGTTACCACAACGCCTTTGTTGGCTTCAATCGATAGTAATATAAAAATCAGCCAGATAGATAAGAAGTTAAGTCTTTACTATACAGAAAAGGGAAAAACAGATTATTTGGACGATGATAATAAAGGTAAATTCCTCTTATATGGCAATCTAACCCAAAAAAATGATGAAAAAGGAGACATACGATGTACTAAAATATCCAAAAAAGGGACTTATCTGTTTGCTAAAGATTGTAAGGAAGGGGAGAAAGGCAATCTCTACATCGCTGAGATAAGCAGTGGTAGATCCCATTCTTTCGAGAATGTCCAAGCCTATGAGCAATCTACAATAGGTGATTTTTTGTTTGTTAAGGACGTTGCACGGGATAAAAAAGGTAGCCTACGTATCATTGATATCAGAAGTGGCAAATATCATACATTTGAAGATGTCAACTGTTATGAAGAATCTAA
>JBCCFU010000039.1:0-9668 GCA_039029575.1 Bacteroidota bacterium
TCTTTTTTTGTTATTATTATCTCATCTAATTTCTGTCTAAGAGTAGCCTCATAATTTTCTTTTTGACGATCAGATAATTCTTGTTCAGATTTAGTGGGGACCATCGCTTCTTGTTCTCCATTACCAATATCAAGAGCAATATTGTTCCACTCAGCAGTAATTATTTTATTAATAATTTCATCTTTTTGATCAGTGAGTTTTTTTATGGCAGCATTCAATTCTTCACTGGAACTATTTTGGTTTAAGTCAGGGATTTCATTATCAAGCATAGTTCCAAGCAGGGCTTCCTTTTGCTCGTATTTACTTTTCCAAAATCCCTTTATTTGTTGTGATCTTTTTGGAGCGATAACACCTTGTGCCTCTTCTTTTTCCTTGATTACTTTTTCATATACCTTTAGCACCTCCCCATAAAGGGCATTATAAGTTGCACCAAGTTCACCGTCGTGCATTCCTTTTAGATTTTGAAGTGGGGTTAAATCATTTTTTTCTGCAAGCAATTCGACAAGATCATCATTAAATTTTTCACAAAGCTCACTAAAAAAAGGAAAGACATCTTTCCCTAATTGTGACTTTTTTTGCTTCAAAGTTTCTATATCATCATTTTCTTCTTTTAATTTTTCAACGTTTACTTTATCAAGACCAAGCTGAGTAAACTTTTCTTGTAAGCTTCTTCTGTTTTCTTCTAATCGCCTATCAGTGAATTTTTCAGGCGTTTCCTGTTCGTCAGATCCATTATTCCCGATCGCTTCGAGAGTTTCTTGTAATTTTTCTTGTAATTTTTCTAATACTTTTTCGAAATTGTCTTTCTTTATTAAGGATAGTATTTCGTTTGGGATTTCTTCTATACCAGGATGGCGTTCTTTCTCTTTTTGAGATAAACTTCCCATGTAACGCGCCCATTTTTTTGTAAGCTCTTCTTCAAGGTTCTTATATTCCTCCTTGTATGCTTCTATAATTTCTTTTAATTTATTAGCGTCATTTTCCCATTGTTCATCTAAATTAGCTATAACATAGAGCTTTTGTTTGAAAGAAGCGATTTCTTGTTGCTTTAGAGTCCCTATCGCAGTGCCTGCTAGGGGCACATTATCACCATGGATAAATTTATTTATTTCATACATACCATTTTCGTCTCCTTCCTCCACTCGATTTAAAGGATCAAAAATGATAAGTTCAATATTTTCGTTATTTCTTCCAACACAATGTTTTAGTAAATCTTTCTTCAAAAGAGGCATGTCTTTTAATCTATCTTTTTCTAATTTGTCAATATGTGTAAAGACAATTTTTTTTTGTACATCTTTTAGCAATTTTTCTAAACAATCGAGTATATTATTGGCATCTTGTCTTGAATCGTCAGCACTATCAGTAAAACCTGGCCCTTCATGCTCTAAGGCAGAGGCAGAAAGCACTAATAAAACACAATCTATCTCTTTTTGGCCGACTGCTTTCTCTACTTTTTTACTTAGACCACCAGTATTATTTGGGTCAAAATTAACCGTTATAAAATCGACATTTTTTACCTGACTAGCTCCACCATTTCCTTCTACTTTTAACGAAGTTACTGTACTACGCGCGTAGTTGATAATATAAGAGAACAACTTAATATTTCCAGCGTACTGCGGTTTTAGAGGACTTCCTTTCAACCTTTTTATCAAGGTTTTTTTCCCCGCTCCTTCTGGTCCTATCACAAGGACATTTTTTTTTTCGGAGGCTTCGGAAGCCAAAGAGGGGGTGCTGCCTATCAAAAGGCAGATAAATAGTCTAGTAAGTTTGATCTTGTTGTCCATGCGACAAAGATATAGCTTTTTTTTAAAATCGCAATATTTCATTCATCTTATTTTTATGACCCTTCACAAATTATAACCTATGATACTTTGTGAAGGGTATTGCAGCAATCTTTTTTGATATCGTTTAACGCAATTTCTTGTGGTGCTCCATAGTATCTGAAAGCCTCTCAGTACCGTCAAATTTTTGTAGGTCGAGTAGGAAAGGGGATTCCCTCCCCCGATCCCCGCATGAAAGTCTCCCGTCACGGGGTTCTTCTCATGCCAGTAAATGGACTGTCAGTCCATTGCCCTCCTTGCTCTACCTCCTGCTTTCGCGGTTTCAAACTCGAATTCACAGGATAAGTGGGTCCCTTTGTTCTAACTTTATTACAAGGGTTTCAACATTAGTAGAAGTTGATCCACTCCTGTATGTGGCATTGGTATTCGGCTTCGTGGGATTTCCATTGATACCTTTTCCTTGAGTGAACCAGAAGCAACTTATCTGGGGTATCTAATTAAGCACCTAGCAGTTCACATGCAGGCTCTCACGTTCGTACGACAGTCAAGATTAGACTCGTGCCTTCTCGCTATTGCCACATAACTAGCAATAGGCTTCCGTTATGTTCTTCCAATTCACTATTCTCAAAGAATAGTTTTGAGAATATCCAAGGTGGTTTCGATGCTTAATCAGAGCTTTTTTTGTTCATCTTTGCAGTCCACAAACCACCACCAGTCTCGAAATTCACTTAGATGTATCTCCACCCCAAGTTCACGGTTACACTAATACTTCGCTTTGTTGGTTAAAAGACAGATAAAGTCAGGTGATAGACCTTTTCTTAATTATCTACACTGCCTTTATGAGGATATTGAGGAGGGAGAGGGGAAAACTGTATTTTCGCCGACTACTACTTTCTCACTTTCGATTTTATCTGAAGTATCTTTATTACCTTCTTCTTTCTCTTGATCTTTCTTTCCTTCCTCCCCTTTCTTAAATAAGTTCATCCAGATTAGATAAACCGCAACAGATGCGAAGACCACAAAACCTCCCACATAGTACAAAGCTTTACCTTTACCCTTCTTTTCTTTCTCATCTCTTGCCCTGGCAGCTACCAGATAGTTTTCATAAGTTTTTGCTTTCTTCTCTATCTCTTCTTCTATTTGTTTAAAAAGAAGTTGCTCACCATTTTGGAATTTATCATCATCTATTTTACCTGTAAAGTTAAGCAAAGTTGCAGTAATTTTTTGCTCCATAGGCTCACGCGCTTCATCAATAATAGTTTTCGCCTCTTCCAATTTCTGAACAGTAGAGCCCTGTTCAGGAAGAGTTTGATTTTCATCTAGGTTTAGTTCGCCTTTAACGTATTTTTCAAGAATATCAGAAATATTATTGAGGACTTCTGCGTATTCTTTATTCCATTCTTTTTCTAATAAATCACGCTTCTTTTTATCATCATCTAACTCTTTTATTTTACCATCTAACTCTTCTATTCTATCATGAACTTCATCAGTCAACTCAGTAAATTTGATCAAAAACCTGTTTTTATAGAAATTGACCAAAAAATCTCGATCATTTTCCAAGGCTACTTCATCAAAGTTTTCTACTAGTTGTTTGTATTCCTCTACCATACCATGTACTCCATTTTCAGCTTCTTGCTCATATTCTGTTTTTATTTTTTTTAGCGAATCTTCCCAATCTTGCTTAGCCTTAGCAATCTGATCTAAACCAGATGAATTAATATCAAGTTGAGGTTGAGATATTTTTTCAACTTCGCTTTTAACTTTGTCTCGGATATTTAATTTAACAAACCCGTTTCGCAGGAAAATGTTAGCCAACGCATCTTTACCAGTATTCAATACCTTTAAATTGTTTAATAAATCTTGTTCATCATCCTTTGCGTTATCAAGTGATAATTGAAATTCTTTATTAAAGCTCGCTATCGCTTTTCCTGCTATTTCATGCAAGTCTGCCTTCATTTTTCCAATTTCATAGTCAAGTGCATTTGTATCATTTTTAAAATAACTTTCAATGTTATTCTCCTTCATTGCCTGGATTAGGTGGTCAGAAATGATTTTTTTAGTGTCATTAGATTCGATAACAGCAAAAACCTCATTACCCGCACGTCCTTTTCTACCCTGTGTTGTTACATTTCTAAATGCTTGGAAACAGAGAGCTAATCTTTCAGGCAGCAAAGCATTCATATATCCATTAACATAATCACATTTTTCCTTATCCTTAAGATCGTCTATTTTAACATCTTTAAATTCAAGTGAACTATAACTGATGATAGCTTTAGCAACCTTCTTCTTAACAAGAAACATAATTTGCTCTGCCAACTCTTTCTTCACTTCAGGAAAAACTTTTTCTTTAAATTCCTTCCTCAACACATACTGACTACCATCAGGCGCATCTAGACCCTCCTCCTTATTTCCATGAATAGTCTTATTTATGCTCTCCAACATTTTGTCTGCACCCACCTTATTAATAGGGTTATGAACGTCAAACCCATACTTCTCACCTAATTGGTCCATCACATCTTCTGTCACAGTAGTTTTCTTGTATGCTTTACTACCCAGAACAAAAGACTTAAATACTTTTTTACAAAGTCTATCGTAATTATATTCTTCATTTTTCGTGATTTCCTGCATTTTATCAGTATCCCCTCTCGTGAAAACAATGTGCTTCCTACCCACAACACCTCCTGACTCATTAAGAGAATTGTCAATTTCACCGCTAATCTGCAATATCTTATCAAAATTCATAAACAATTTACTCCGCGTAAAAAGAAAAGAATCACACACAAACAACACAACAGCTACATTTTTGCCATGACTATTAAGTACGTCTTTCACTTTGCGCATATAGTCTTTTTCCACCTGTACTTTTACAAATTCATAATTTTCAACATTAGCAAGGCTCGTCTCCTTCACTTCATTACTAACAGTCACCGCTGGCCCCATATCGTATTTAATACCGTACCATGTTCCTGGTCTATTTACCATTCCTTCTGCTCCAGTCACTAGAGTTTTCCCCTTCAACCTTGCTTCCAAAGCAGACTTCCCCTCATGGGGACCGCCTATCAAAAGAACGATTTTCTTGCCTTCTCCACTGCTCTTGACACTCAAAATGGTGGTGCTTCCCATTAAAAGGCAAGCAATTAGTTTACTGTATGATATTGTTTTTTTGTTCATGCTATAAAAAGTTGATGAAGCAAAGGTATATTTTTTTTTTTAAATCACAAAATTATACTCACCTTATCTACTTAGCTCCGAAATCTCATAGGTGCCAACTTGCGACTGGGGCGTTACAGATAGTCCTTTTATTTTTGGGTATCGTTTAATTTTGTGTGGTAAGTTTGTTTAATGGAATTTCTATAAAGATTGGCTACTTGCTTATTTTGCCTCTCTTTCTTTTGCTTACTTTTGATCCAAACTCCGTACAAAGGTGAAAGGAATAGCTACTATGGTGACCGCTGCATAGATAATAGCACTTGTAACTACTTGTGTGTGTTTTCTTTTTTTCCCTGGCTACCTTCAGGTTTTTGGCAAGATAATCTTCTATTTGATTTACGTATTGTTCTGCGTTACTTTTAAGACATTCGACAAGAAGACCTTGTGAAATATTTCCTTCTAGCCTTTTTATCAACGTGCTTTTTCCCACACCTTCATTCTCTACCACAAGGAATTTTTCTTTTTGTTGCTGCTCTGAGTAGTCAAGGTGGTCGTACTACCTATTACAAGGTAAATAAGTAGTCTGTAGGGTATTTTTCTGTAGTTCATGTGACAAAGATATAATTGTTTTCGAGATTCTAATACTATCCTTATGTCACCTGGGTAGCTCTTCGCGAAGTTTATAAATGCCATATACGTTGCAAAATAGCAATAGGGCGTTACAGATGGCCATAACCTTGATGACTATGTCGGCATCGACAAACGAGAAGAGGCAGAAGCTGATGATTCCATACATATAGTAAATCTTAGTACCCCATTTAGGGGATAGAAACTTGACGCACTTGAGTCCTACGACAAAGTAGGCAATGATGGTGGAGTAGCCTACGATAAACAAAAAGAGTGGCATAAAGAGAGACATGTAAGGAAAATATTGGCTCAGGGTCATTTGCGTCATCATCGATGCAGTGCACTCCTGCGACCACATGTTTGTCACCAAGACAATCAGGGTAGTGAAGGTGCAAATCAGAAAAGTATCCAAATAGATACCTAGGATAGAGAGGTTAGGCTGGTTTTCTGGGTCTGCATGGGAGCTTTCTGCATGTACAATGGCTGCGTATCCAATGCCTATATCTCCACTATAACAACCTCTGGCCATGCCTTGGGACATGCTCAGCAAGACTGTGCTACCTGTAAAGCCGCCTACGGCTGCATGCCCTGTAAAGGCAGACTGTAAGATCAACTTAAAGGTGGGGAGGATCTGTGCACTGTTTTGATAAAGGATCCAAACACACATGCTGAGGTAGATGGTCATAAACAGTGGGACCATAAAGCTTGAAATCTTGCCTACACGCTCGACACCGCCGCGTACGGCATAGAGCACCAAGCCGAGAAGTAAGAAGATGGTCATGTACTTGTTGGTTCCCCAGTTGACCTCAACGGTATCAACTATCAAGCTAAAAAGGTAAATTTCTGTTCCATAAAAAGCTAGCAGTAAGGCAAATAAGACGGGGATGGCTTGGTTGTCAAAGAGCTTTTGTAGGTAAAACATAGGTCCACCATCGTAGCTCCCCGTACTGTTTTTTACGCGAAATTTTATGCCGAGGTAGACTTCTGAATATTTGATTACCATCCCCAAAAAGGCGGCGACCCACATCCAGAAGACCGCGCCAGGGCCACCTACTTTGATAGCACTACATACGGTCACTAGGTTGGCTATGCCAATACAGCCTCCGATAGAGGTAAAGAAAGCTTTCAAGGGAGAGATGCCGCGCTTGGGAGCGCCTGTTTGCTCTTCTTCAAACATAGATTGGACAAAGCTTCTGATGGCTGGTGGTAGCTTTGATATTTGTGGAAATTTTAGCCACACGGAGAACCAGGTGCCTAGCACGATGATCAAAGGAAGGGCTCCATAGCCCCATAATGTGTTTTCTATTTTTGTCAATACAGCGTTCATTTCTTAGCGTGCTAAAATTAGGGAAAGGAAAACCCTCGCTAGGTAGCTCCAATTCCGCCCCGAAAGTAGTCATTTAATCTCTAATCAGCGTGAGTTTTTCGTATGAACCAAAAGCTGGAAGGGATGATCACCAGCGCACCAACGCATTCGTAAAGTGTGGGAGTCTGTTGAAAGAGGCCATAGTTGAGGAGCAGGGAGATGACGATTTCGAGGTAACGGAGAGGGGCTAAACGCATCATTTCAGCATAGTGATATGCTTTCAGCAGACAGTAGAGGAGCAAGTTGCCTCCCACGCCGATGATGGCTAGCCAAGGCCATGTTTGTTTGGCAGGTAGCGCACCCTGATAGACAAAAAAGTAAAAAGGGAGCGACGCACAGCAGGCAGCCACCACGTTCGCATAGAAGAGCATGCCCAGCAGCGACTCCTTGCCTTCATACTTTTTAGCGAGGATATCTAGGCTCAGAAAGCACCCCATGGCGATCATAAAGAAGGTAGAGTAAGCATCAATACCAATCCCTGCGGGGTAGAGGGTGATAAAAGTACCTATAAAACCAAAGGATGTAGCGATGGTGAGTGTCCAGTCTCTCTGCTCTCCTAAAAAGAAGGGGGCACAAAGAAATGCAAAGATAGGCATGGTGAAGTTGACCAGGGTAGCAGTGATGATCGACGACTTGCCGATGCCGCTGATCCATAAGAAGAGCCCTAAGAAGGTAAGGACACCTCTGAGTAGGTGGAGTAGGGGGTAGCGTGGCATGACCTTTTTCCTGTTTGTCAGCAAGAAGGACGGCAGCAAGGAGACTGTGCTGATGGCAAGTCGATAAAAAGCGATGGTGTAGTGTTCGAGTCTTATCCTTTCTTCGATTTCTGCCGAGAGGTACTGGGCGATGGCGTCGTTGAGACAGCCAATAAAGAGTGCGGTGACAAACCAAACAACAGCTTTGAAGTAGTGGTGTTCTTTGAAAGGGATGTTCATGATGCTTTTTGCTGAAAAGAGGAAGCGATCCATCCACCTCCGATGACATCGTCGCCTTCGTAAAAGACGGCAGCCTGCCCCGGAGCGATGGCGGAGACTCCTTTCCCAAAGAATACTTTCATGCGACGACCTTCTTGTTGGATGACTCCTGGCGTGCCTTCTCCTCCATACCGTACCTTGGTGACCGCATCTATAGGTTCTGTAAGAGAGGCATATTTTACCATGTTGAGCTGCTGTACATACATGCCGTCCCTGTTGAGCTCATCCAAGGGACCTACCACCACTCGGTTGGTCGCAGCGTCTATCTCGATGACGTAGACGGGGTAGCCCAAGGCAAGATGGAGTCCGCGACGTTGCCCAACTGTATAAAAAGGGTAGCCTTCATGATGTCCTACGACGGTGCCGTTTTCTAGGACAAACTCACCGCCTTTGACCTTCTCTTCGAGTCCTGCGACTCTCTTTTTAAGAAAGCCACGGTAGTTGTTGTCGGGGATAAAGCATATTTCATATGATTCTGACTTTTTGACAAGGTTGTCAAAGCCTCTCTCGGTAGCGAGCTGACGGATGGTGTTTTTGGTCATCTGACCAAGTGGAAGCATGGTGCGTGCTAGACAGGCTTGTGATACTCCCCAAAGAGCGTATGACTGGTCTTTGTGCCGATCCTTGCCTTTTGATAGGACATAGCGGTCGCCTTCTTGGCGCACTTGCGCGTAGTGTCCTGTGGCGATGTAGTCGCACCCGAGTTTGTCTGCTCGCCTCAACAACGCTGCCCACTTAATATGTGTGTTGCACAAGACGCATGGGTTAGGGGTACGTCCTTGTAGGTATTCGCTGGTGAAGTGGTTGATGACGTGCTGCCCAAACTCTTCGCGGATGTCGAGCACCATATAGGGGAAGTCGTATTTGGCTGCTACTTCGCGTGCGTCTTGCATAGCATCGAGATTGCAACAGCCGATCTGCTTCTTGGTGCTACACGCAGCCGCATAGTCCCATGTCTTCATCGTGACACCCACGATGTCATATCCTTGCTCTTTGAGTAGCATGGCGGTTACAGAGCTGTCTATGCCTCCGCTCATGGCTACGAGTACACGTTTTTTTGCCATTGGTAATATAAGTAAGATGGGGCAAAGATAGGGGATCACTGTGATAATCGTGTCTTTCAGTGGGATGCTTTGTTACGATAAACGAAAAAAAAAGGCTTTGACTTCAGCCATGGGATGAATTTTGCTATCACCTTAGATGTAAGGTCGCTAAAATAAATACCATATCTTTACTTTAACCTTATAATTTAAAAAAATCTTATGGGGGTTAAAATGCATGGTAGAGCAACAACAAAAGGAAAACTCCACTTATTTGTGGACACAGATCGTATTACAAAATTTTGGTAAGATAAGGTACCGTCCAATTTTGTGTTTCTGGAAATGCCTAAAACAACTAGAAAAATCACCTTTTTAAAATAATCCTATACAAGAATAGTTTAATAATAGAATTTAATGACAAGTGAGCAAATCGAACGAGTTAAACATAATTTTACCATCTTGAGCGTAGCGCTGAATCTCCCAGTATAAAAGGGGAATACTGAGCCTTTATTTGATGTTTTTATTAAAAATAGGCTAATTTTTTCACTTTCTAGGAGATACCTCGGTAGCGTTTTTCGCTATGACGAAAAACTTCTCGACATGACAACATAGGGATTGCACGATACGCGCAAGATATAAAAATAGTTATATTTTTTATTTTTACAAATAATCAGTATGATTTCTCTTTTTTAATAATACAGAGTCGGATAAGCGGGCAGGGTCTCCCCCA
>JBCCFU010000040.1:0-9597 GCA_039029575.1 Bacteroidota bacterium
ATCAATTGCGAATTTTACCCGTAACAAAAATAGATAGAACTGAGTAAAACACATAGATGTTGCAATTAATCCATATTTTTGGGCGAGGGCTTTTATAATTTTTTTACTTTCTTGGATTGCTTTTCTGATCGCTGGGGTAGTTGTTACTCTACCGTGTAGTTTTGTTGGCATAGAATTTTTTAAGTTGTAAAGTTAAAGGTTGTGGCAAATATAAACTATTTATACCTGAAACCTTACAGGTACTAGATAATCCTGCCATCGTTTGGATAGTGAATAGATAATAGATACATTACATAGTAAATGCATGTATTTACCAACCTTTTATAGTACCTCTTTCTCTATTAATTTTTTACGATTATGAGTAAATTTAAACTATTTTGCCTGTCAACCGTTTTATCTTTTACAAATCCCTATGAAGTAAGTGCATCCCAGGAGGTTTCTACACGCACAGAGCCTAACTTTCATAGCTCAAAAGTAATAGTGTATAATGTCGTTGGTCATTGGCTTGGCAAAATGCGTAGCAGTAAGCATATCAACACAGATTTTTTGCTCCTTATCAAGCAATACACAGCCAACTACCCTTATTTTAAGTTATGGAAGACGCTTAATACAAACTATTTGCTAGGTGTCAATAACATCGCCAAACAGGGTGGCTACTACTATACAGTGAGCGGTCATGTCATCAGTAGGATAGATATAAACAATCACGAAGAACCTATAAAGCACTACCTATTTGAAAAAAATGATGATCATATCATGTGTTTACTTCCTTATCAAGACAACCATATCTTTTGTGGGAGAGAAGTCACAGGGAACCTTATGCTTCTTGACACAACAGATAAGACGAAGAGGCCTCAGTCCAAAATTATAAAAAAATGCAAAGAAGGGATTGATAAAATGGTCATACACCAAGAAAAAACACTATTTATAGCAGCTAGCAATCATCGTATATATGCCTTTGATATCAGTGATATAGGAAAACTTAAACGTGTTGCTTCCCTACACCTACCTCACACAATTTCTGACTTTGCCTCATATAACCACCTTCTATTTGCATCAACCCTTTATAATGTTGCCGTATGGCACATTGCGTATAACAAGGAAGAATTAGTTTCATCTTTCATAGGCCTAATGACCATGAAAAGCGATTATGGGCACTACTTTGTACCACAGTTAGGCCTCTATGAAAAAGGTCATAAAACCTTTTTAATCACCGGAGATTTCTATAATACTATATGTGCCTACGATATCAGTAAACTTGTAAACTGTACATGTGATATCAAGCAGCTTACTGAAGAGCTTAAAAACTGCACATGTATAAGATCTTTTCCAGATAGAGTCAATTTCTCACTGTCCTGTTTAAAAGGTGGTCGTCACTGTGTGAGTCAGCTGACCGTACAAGGTGACTTTTTATTTACTGCTAATGGAGGTAGGAAAATCAGGGTGCGAAAACTTATAGACATTGAAAGCAAAGAGCCTGAACTGATCAACACCATCGAGATAAAGGATGTATATGATGAAAGCATTATTGATCAGTTACTAGTGGATACGGACAGTGACGGTGAAAAAGTGATGTTCACAAGCACTCACAATGAGCTACAAGTATGGAAGCTTGAATAAATAGCCAAAGAAAAAACTCAACTCGACAATCCTGGTTGCAAATGAATATTATCTTCTGTAGATACTTAGAATTTGAGCTTTTTTGATAATATCAACGATGTTGATATGTGATATGCTTTTATTTTGTAGGGATTATGTGTATCTTAGAGATAAAACAACTAAAAGATGATGAAAAAAGTCGTGATTATAGGCGGTGGTTTTGCAGGTTCTTTTGCTGCGCGTGCATTGGAAAAAGATTTTATGACAACACTTATTGATACAAAAGATGACTTTGTCTACATTCCAGGGACGTTGCGTTCCCTTGTGCAACCTTCGTATAATATAGAAGAAAAGCACCAGTATTACCTTCCTAATACATCCTTTATCAAGGGCCACGTAAAGAAGATAGATCCTACGCATGTGCTGCTCAACAGTGGTAAGAAAGTTTTGTTTGACTACTTGATCCTTGCCACTGGTAGTACATATGACACAACGCTCAAAAAAGAAGGCCTTGTGGAAACGGTCAAGCTACAAGACATGGAACGAATACGAAAGCTTATTGAAAAAGGAGAAAACATCCTTCTGATAGGAGGCGGTCTTGTAGGTGTAGAGCTGGCCGCCGAGATCATCACAAAGTATCCTGACAAAAACGTAAAAATAGTCCACAGCAAGTCTAGGTTACTTCATCGAACACCGCAAAAAGTGTCTCAATATGCAAAAAAGTTTTTACAGAAAAAGGGCGTAAAGGTTCTGTGCAACGAGCGTATAGAGAAGAGAGAGAAAGGTTACTTTCTGACAAGCAAACAAAATAAAATAGCCGCAGATATCGCATTCTTGTGTACAGGTGTGCAACCCAACAGTGGGATGATCAAAGAATCTTTGCCTAAAGAAGTTGATAAAAAAGGTTATGTAAAAGTGAAAGAGACCTTGCAATTAGCAGGCTATCCTAACATTTTCGCAGCTGGGGATGTGGTCGCTATAGAAGAAGAGAAATTAGCCCAAAACGCGACACTCCATGCTACTTTGATTGCCAAAAACATTAAAAGGCTCGAAGAAGGAAAACCTTTAATGCCTTATCTCTCGGCTGCAAGAAAGATGGTGGTAAGCTTAGGGAAGTATGATGGCATATATTTTGACAAATCTTCGATGACCACAGGGTTGAAGGCTGCTTTCTTCAAATCGATGGCATCAAAAGTATTTACTAAAAAAGGACTACGCTTTCTTGCGACGTAGAGGTATGAAAAATGGTCGATTTCAACAATAAAAAAATATACATCTTCTTTGCACATAAGAAACTCCATAGCATTTCTCCCTGAAAGGTAGTAACTTCGTCATATGTCTACCCTTGATCTTTTTGGAAATCATTCGCAAAAAAAGAAGCCTTTATCCCCCGCATCGTTAAAGGCTGCCCCCCTGCCTGAGCGCATGCGCCCCGAACAGTTGAGTGAAGTTGTAGGGCAGCGTCACCTCTTAGCTGAGGGAAAGGTGCTTTCAAGTGCAATCGCCAATGACCAACTCTCCTCGATCATCTTTTGGGGACCACCTGGATGCGGGAAGACAACACTCGCCCACGTCATCGCTCACCAGACCAAAGCACACTTCGAAAAGATCAGCGCCGTGCTCAGCGGTGTCGCCGACCTAAGGAAAATTGTAGAACAAGCCAAAAAGCGCCTCGCCCGTCACCAGCAGAAGACTCTCCTCTTCATCGATGAAATTCACCGCTTCAACAAAGCCCAACAAGATGCCCTACTCCCACATGTTGAAGCAGGCACTATCACCCTCATCGGAGCCACAACTGAAAACCCCTCCTTCTCGGTCATTAACGCACTCCTTTCACGCGCCAGTGTCTTTACTTTCAACCCTCTGACAGAAGTTGAAATCGAGGGTTTGCTCAAGCGTGCCATCAAAGATGAAAAAAAGGGCGTAGGTCATGCATCGCTTACTTTCACCCCCGACGCACTTAAAATGATCGCCTCACATGTACAAGGAGATGCCCGACGGGCACTTGATCTGCTTGAGGCTTCGACGAACTATGCCCATCAAAATAAGATAGATACGCTTACTACCGATATTGTCAAGACGACCCTCTCCTCCAAGATGCTTTTGTACGACAAAGACGGCGAAGGGCATTATAATATCATCAGCGCTTTCATTAAGTCGATGCGAGGTAGTGACCCCGATGCAGCAATCTACTATATGATGCGCATGTTAGAAGGAGGAGAAGACCCTCTCTTTATCTTACGACGAATGATCATCTTTGCGAGCGAAGATATTGGGAATGCAGATACCCACGCCCTCCCCATCGCCGTTGCTGCTGACACCGCCTTTCAACGTGTCGGCATGCCTGAAGGCATCTATCCCTTGGCCCACTGTTGCCTCTACCTCGCTACCGCACCGAAGTCAAACGCTTGTTACAAAGCCTTCACCCAAGCCCAAGAAGACATCAAAAAACATGGCACCCTAGAAGTGCCCCTCAAACTACGAAACGCCGTCACCTCTCATATGAAAGCATGGGGCTATGGAGAAAAGTATCGCTACCCTCACAACGAAGAGGGTTATGCAAAAGGCGAAACCTACCTGCCCGAACAACTCGTCGGGAAAAAATATTATCACCCTACCGAAGCAGGGCATGAAGGCATTATCAAAAAGTACCTAGAAAAAATCACTAAAAAATAGTACGCATAAGGATGACTCATTGATCCACTTCACACGGATTTCCTAATAATAAAAAAGCAAGCCCTCCCCCTGCTTCACAGCTTCCTACTCCTACAACCCTATGCCAATGAGGCATCAAAGTCCACGCTGCTTAGACATAAACCAATGGGATCAACCGCTCAAAAAGACCCAAAATATACACTTCTTTGCCTTTTGACAAAATAGTGTTGTGGACAAAACAACTTTGGCACATAAATTGTCTGATATATGCATAAAAATTGCGACCTTTGATGTCTTAACTACAAACACACATGGAATTTAGGAAAGGTATTACCTATCTCGTGAACACAGAAGAAAGCCAACCTTCACAAACAGGAGAGAAGAAGGCTCAACACAACAAGAAAGAGAACACCCCTAAACGCATCCCCCTCTTACCCGTAGAGGAGATCGTTCTCTTCCCCCACATGACCTTCCCCCTCAAGTTAGAAAAAAAACACCCCATCGAACTCATCGAGAAAATACATAACGAAGACGGCTATATAGGTCTGATCGCCTCTAAGAAAGAGCGTGGCAACCAAGCAAAAAAAGATCTACACAACATCGGCACCATTGCGAAGATCCTCAAGATCATCCACCTCTCCCCCAACGAAATCGTCGTCATCCTACAAGGCAAAAATCGCTTTAGCCTTGACAAGATCACCCAAAAGAAACCTCACCTTAACGCGCAAATCACCCCCCTGCGTAACTATCCCTTCAATGCCAAGCACAAACGCACCAACGTCCTCCTCCAGTCGATCAAACAGACCGCTTTCTCCCTGCTCTCTCATATGCCAGATGCTCCCTCAGAAGTGCACACCATGATCGCCAACATGCAAAACCCCGACCTCCTCGTCTATTACATCGCCTCCACACTCGTAAGCTACCCACGTACCCAACATATCCTAGCCCTCCCCAGCGGCCTCAAACGCGCCACCCTGCTCTTAAAATACCTACTTAAAAACCTAGAGTTTCTCAAAATACAAAAAAACATACACAAAAAAGTACACTCACACTTCACCAAAGAACAACACAAACGTTTTATAGAACAACAAATCAAAGTCCTCCAAGAAGAACTAGGTGAAGACAGCCAAGACTATGACGAAGAACTCAAAGAGCTGCGCGCCAGAGCTGAAAGCATGGCCTGGACACCAGAGATAAAGAAACACTTCGACAAAACACTCAACAAGACACGGCGCCTACACCCCAGCAGTGCCGAATATACCAATCTTATCAACTACGCCCACACCTTTCTGGAGCTCCCCTGGGGTACCTACACGAAAGAGCCTGCCAACCTAAAACAAGCTGAGAAAATACTCAACAAAGAACACTACGGCATGGAAAAAGTAAAAGAACGCATCCTTGCCCTCCTTGCCGTACAAAAACTAAAAAATAGCTACCAAGGACGCATCCTCTGCTTCCATGGCCCTCCTGGTGTAGGCAAGACCTCCCTCTGCAAATCCATCGCACACGCCCTCAAAAGAAAATATGCCCGCATCTCCCTTGGCGGACTCCATGATGAAGCTGAACTTCGCGGACACCGCAAGACCTACGTAGGAGCCATGATCGGACAGATCTTGAATGCCATAAAAAACGCAGGCAGCAGCAATCCGCTTATTGTACTCGATGAAATCGATAAACTCGATACTCAAAGAGGCAACCCTGCCGCCGTACTGCTCGAAATACTAGACCCCGTACAAAACCAACACTTCATAGACAACTACCTAGGCGTACCCTTCGACCTCTCCAAGGTCATCTTCATCGCCACCGCCAACGACACCCAAACCATCCCACACGCCCTCTTCGACCGACTTGAGATATTAGATCTCTCCGCCTACCCCACCGAAGAAAAGATAGAGATCGCTAAAAAACACCTCCTGCCTGCTGCACGAGAAGACAATGGACTCCAACCTAAAGACCTCACGCTAAATGCCCCCACCCTCGAGTACCTCATCGAACACTATACCAACGAGTCGGGCGTTCGAGAACTGTCTCGACAACTAGACATCCTATGTAGTAAAACCGCTAAAGCCATCGTCTTTGATAAAAAATACCCCAAACGTATCCAGGTAAAAGAGATACCAAAAATCCTTGGCAAACCAAGATACGACAGAGAAAAATATCAAAACATAGAAAAACCCGGCACCTCCATCGGCCTCGCATGGACACCTACAGGTGGTGCCATCTTCTTCATCGAAGCAATCCTATACAAAGGAGATGGCAAGCTTATCACCTCAGGACAACTCGGTGATGTCATGGAAGAGTCCGCCCTCAACGCCTTCTCATACCTCAAAGGACACGCCAGAAAACTCGGCATCCCAGAAAAAATATTCAAAGAATACGACCTCCACATCCACATCCCCGATGGCGCTACCCCCAAAGACGGCCCCTCCGCAGGCATCGCCCTCTTTACCGCCATCAGCTCCCTCTATACCCAACGCAAAATCAAAGAAAAACTCGCTATGACTGGCGAAATAACACTGCGTGGATCCGTCCTACCCGTAGGTAGCATACAAGAAAAAGTACTGGCTGCACGCAGAGCACATATCACCGACCTCATCCTCAGCAGCAAAAACAAAAAAGATGTCGAAGAGATCAAACCTACATACATCCAAGACCTTACCTTCCACTATGTGGAAAAAGTAGACGATGTCGTCAACATAGCCCTCGCCCCCAAACCCATACCAGAGCCTGCCCCCTGGCTATCCAAAAAGAAACCATAAACCAACAACACACACTAAACCCCTTCAAAACCATAGATCAACATGTTAAAAAGAAGTACAGAAAAGTTTACACCACGTCAAATCGTTCAACAACTAGACAAATACATCATCGGACAAGAAGACGCTAAGAAACAACTCGCCGTCGCCTATCGAAACAAATGGCGACGATCCCAAGCCTCTCCTGAACTCCAAAAAGAGATCATCCCCACCAACATGCTCGTCATCGGCCCTACAGGCACAGGAAAAACCGAATGCGCCCGGCGACTTGCCAACATTACCGATGCCCCTTTCATCAAAGTAGAAGCCCTCAAATACACAGAACGCGGCTATATCGGAGGCGATGTCAATGAGATCATCCGTGGACTCGCTGATGTATCCTTCAACATGGTAAAAAAAGCTAAACAGCAAGAAGTCAGAGAAAAAGCAATGCACAACGTACAAGAGATCATCCTAGATACCCTTATCCCACGTGCTATCCCTCAAGTAGAAAACCAAAACCCTACCCTCGACGAAAAAGGGAACGAAAAAAAAGACCAAAACGAAGTCACACGCCAACGCTTTCGAAGAAAATTGGAAAACGGCGAACTCGACCACTACACCATAGAGATACGCATCCAGAGCTCCTCTAGCCCATTCGGTAACATGGGCCTCGTAGGTGGTGCCATGGACGAGTCCGCCATGATCAACCTTGAGAACTTCTTTACCAAGATGATGCCCAAAAACACAAAAAAGAAAAAAGTCACCATCAAAGAAGCTACGAAAATACTCTTAGAGGAAGAGATGAATAACCTCCTCGATATGGAAGCAGTGAAAGAAGAAGCCCGACAAAAAGCAGAAAACGAAGGCATCGTCTTTATCGACGAGATAGACAAAATCGCTAGCAGCAGCAAAAAAACGAATGGCCCAAACGTCAGCAGGGAAGGTGTCCAACGCGATCTACTACCCATCGTGGAAGGCTGCCCCGTCAATACCAAGTATGGCCCAATCAATACTGACCATATCCTCTTTATCGCCGCAGGTGCCTTTCATATCGCACAACCCTCAGACCTTCTCCCTGAGTTCCAAGGACGCTTCCCTATCCGCGTAAAACTCGAAGCCCTCTCTAAAGAAGACTTTGAAAAAATACTTACGAAAAAGACAAGCTCCCTGATCGAACAATATCAAGCGCTCTTTAAAGCCGAAGATGTCACCCTTACCTTCGATAAAGCAGCCATCAAAGAAATCGCTCACCTAGCCTATGAATGCAACCAAAAGATGGAAAACATCGGGGCACGACGACTACGCACTGTCCTAAACCATCTCCTTAGTGAACGACTCTACGATGTTCCTGACAAAATAGAACCCGGCCAAAATGTTCATATCGATGTCGCCTCCGTCAAAGAAAGACTTTCCTCACTCATCCAAGAGCAAGATACCAGTAGGTATATTTTGTAAAGCTATGACACCACCCTCAGCCTCACACTCGAAGAAGAGGCTGAACACTAAAAAAAACTAGACATTACCAGCTCTTTTTGTATTATGATATTTTTTCAATATTTCTGTACACTTTTCATATACAGTATAGATTTCGCAATCTTTTTTAAAAAAAGATTGCCTAATGTTAACTAGGCTTAATAGACTTTGTATCGTATTATCTTCAATTTTCGCAAAAAACCTGTGATTAGCTAAAACTAATCTTAAGGTTTCTGGAATCGGCTTGTCCGCTATAATAGTATTGCACAAAAGAGCCTCAGCACACTTTTTATTGATGTCTACTTCTGGGTTTTTTATCAATATAACAGCGATTTCATGATTTTTTTCGTCCACAGCAATATCTAAAGCACTTTCTCCTTTGTTATTTTTTATGTTTAGATTGATAAAAGGATTACTTAGCAGGTATTTGACAACTTCTACAGCTCCTTTTCTAACCATACGATGCAATAAGGTCTCTTTATTCTCATCTACTTCATTAATGCTAGCAATATAAATAGCGGTCCAAGAATATATATTAGGATGGATTGTTTCTATCATGTTTTCTTCTGTTATCCATTTATTAATAACCGCCTTTGCCGTGACAAGTTGATCAGGCTGAACACTGTGAAGTTGCATGCGAGTATCTTTCCTAGTTTCTTGTTTAACTGTACTTCTTGTTGTGGTATCCATACTATCCTTGGTACTATACCGATCAGTCGTACCACTCTCAGGACCATCCATAGCTTGTACACCCGCACTCATAGAGGCGACATTGACCAAAGTTGCCAATACATAATTTCTTACACTTTTTTTTCTCATTTTCTTTGGGTTTTTAGTTGGGTAGGCAGATAAAGAACCAACCAACTGACTTTTTCTTTCTGCAGCGCAAATCTAAACGACTTTTTATAAAAATGAGAAATTATATGTATAGTTGACACAAAACCAGAGGATGTGTCGCAAAGTTTTCACTGTAGACGTTCCTCTTCATTTTTAGGCGTACCTCTCCCCTAGAAAACCGAGAGACATCTAGTGACGAGATCTACCTCTTGCCTCAGTGTCTTAACCTTTTTAAATTGACCTTTTCTAAACATACGTATTACCTCAAATCCTGCTATGGTGGCACGTCCTGAAG
>JBCCFU010000041.1:0-9522 GCA_039029575.1 Bacteroidota bacterium
ATTATTTTTAAATCTTTTTCTCAAAGAAAGGGTTAAGAGAACATGCGTTATTCATTTATCCTTTATTAAATTTGTCCCATGAGAAAATTTACCCACCTTCATTGCCACACTCAATACTCCCTTTTAGATGGAGCTGCTAAGATTAAACCCCTTTTGAGCCAAACCAAAGCCCTTGGTATGCAAGCCCTTGCCATCACCGACCACGGCAACATGTTTGGCGTGCCCCACTTTGTTTCAGCGGCACACAAACAAGGTGTCAAGCCGATTATTGGTTGTGAGTTTTACCTTGCGCCTAACCGGCATGACAGAAAAGACAAGCGTCGTTATCACCAACTGTTGCTAGCAAAAAACAACATAGGCTACCAAAACCTTATCACGTTATCCTCCCTTGGCTTTTTAGAAGGTTACTACTACAAGCCACGCATCGACAAGCAGCTCATCCGCGAACATCGAGAAGGGCTGATCGCCACTACCTGCTGTTTAGCGGCAGAGATACCGAGAGCTATTTTAGAACAAGGTGAAGAGGCAGCCGAGAAGCTTTTCCTCGAATGGCTTGATATCTTTGGCAAAGACTACTATATCGAACTCCAACGCCATGGCATAGATGATCAAGACAAATGCAATGCCGTCCTCCTCCGTTGGGCAGAAAAACATGGTGTGAAAGTCATTGCCTCCAACGATGTTCACTACATAGAACAAAAAGACCACCTTGCCCAAGACATCTTATTATGCTTACAGACTGGCAAAGACTACGACGACCCCAACCGCATGCGCTTTGAGAACGACCAGTTCTACCTCAAGTCGCCCGAAGAGATGGCAAAGATCTTTCACGACGTGCCCCATGCCTTGGAAAACACGGAAGAGATCGTCGAAAAGGTAGATACACTACACCTTGAAAGAGATGTCTTGCTGCCTATCTTTCAGTTGCCCGATCGTTTTACCTCTCAGCGTGACTACTTAGCTCACCTTGCCCTTGAAGGAGCGAAAAAGAGGTATGGTGAAATCTCTGCGTCGCTCAAGCAGCGTATCGACTACGAACTCGGTGTCATCAGTGACATGGGCTATGCAGGCTACTTTTTGATTGTCCAGGACTTTGTGCTGGAAGCGAAGAAAATGGGCGTGATCGTAGGCCCCGGTCGTGGGTCGGTGGCAGGATCAGTGGTCGCCTACAGTCTAGGCATCACCGAGGTAGACCCATTGCGCTATAACCTTATCTTTGAACGCTTCCTCAACCCTGATAGAGTCAGTATGCCCGACATAGACACTGACTTCGACGATGAAGGGAGGCAAAAGGTCATCGACTACGTAGCCAAAAAGTATGGTTATGACCAAGTAGCCCATATCGTAACCTTTGGAAGCATGGCTGCCAAGTCAGCCATTCGTGATATTGCACGTGTCTTACGCCTTCCCCTTTCCAAGGCTGACTACCTTGCCAAGCTTGTGCCAGAAAGGCCCAACGTTACCCTTGCGCAAGCCTTCAAAGAAGTACCAGAGCTAGAAGCCGCCAGAAAAAACGGAGAGAGCCTTGAAAGCAAAGTCCTCAAGCTCGCCACAACACTTGAAGGAGTCGTACGACATACAGGCATCCACGCCGCAGGAATTATCATCTCCCCCGACAACATCACCAAGTATGTCCCCGTACTGAAAGACAAAAGTAGCGGTGTCTTCGTCACCCAATACGACGGTAGCATCGTAGAAGATGTAGGCATGCTCAAGATGGACTTCCTAGGCCTTACTACACTGAGTATCCTACGCGATGCCCGCCACCTTATCAAAAAAAATCACCACACCGACATCAAACTAGAAGAAATACCACTAGAAGACACAAAAACATACGAACTCTACCAAAAAGCCGAAACCATCGGCACCTTTCAGTTTGAGTCCGTCGGCATGCGCAAATGGCTGCCACAACTCAAACCATCGAACATACACGACCTCATCGCCATGAATGCCCTTTACCGACCCGGGCCCATGCAGTTTATCCCCAACTTCATCGCACGCAAACATGGCAAAGAAGAGACCTCCTACCCTCACCCCAAACTCGAAGACCTACTGAAAAACACATACGGCATCATGGTCTACCAAGAGCAGATCATGCAGACAGCCCAAATCATCGCAGGATACACCCTCGCACAAGCCGACCTCCTTCGTCGCGTCATGGGCAAGAAAAAAGTAGAAGAAATGGCCAAACATCGCTCTACCTTTATAGAAGGTGCACAGAAACAACACAACATCACAGAAGCCAAAGCCAAAGATATCTTCAGCATGATGGAAAAATTCGCCGAATATGGCTTCCCAAAGTCACACTCTACCGCCTATGCACTCGTTGCCTACTGGACCGCCTACCTCAAAGCCAACTACCCGTCTGAATACATGGCCACGGTACTAAAACATAGCAGCAATGACATGACGAAGATCGCCTTCTTTGTCGCCGAATGTACACGCATGAACATCAAAGTAGATGGCCCAGACATCAACGAAAGTGGCATCTACTTTAGTGCCAACCTCCAAGGCACCATACGCTTCGGACTTGCCGCTATCAAAGGCGTAGGAGAAGCAGCCGTACAAGTCATCATCGAAGAACGCAACCAAAACGGCCCCTTTAAAAGTATTTATGACTTCTTCCAACGCATCCCCCATGGCAAACTCAACAAAAGAGTCGTTGAAAACCTTGCACTCGCAGGCGCTTTTGACAACCTACCAGAAAAACTCCATCGACGACAATATACCTATACCACCGAAGAAAACCCCACTCTCATCGAACGCCTCCTACAATACAGCCAAAAAGTAGCCAAAACAAAAAACAGCCAACAACAATCACTCTTCGCACATGACGAAAAACTCCTTTACGGCAAACCACCCGCAGCCCCCTCCTGTGAAGAATACACAAAAATCGAAAAACTTACCCACGAAAAAGAGCTCATCGGCTACTATATATCAGGACACCCACTAGATGAATACGTAGGTGTCATTCAAAGCTTCTGTGATACCGACACACAGTCACTCCTTACTCGCAAAAACCAAGAAGTACGCTTCGCAGCGATCGTTACGCAAGTCACTCAACGGCAAACCAAAAATGGACAACCCTTCCTTCAATGCACGCTGGAAGACTTCAAAGGCACTCTCTCCCTCACACTCTTTCGAGATGCCTTTCAAAAGTTCCAATCCATCCTACAACCAGGCGCTACCCTACACATCACAGCTCACATAAAACCACGCTACGCACAAAGTGACCAATGGGAAGTACATCCCACATACATCGTCCCCTTAGCACAAGTCGCTAAACGGAAAGTAAAACAACTCCAAATCCGTATAGAAATACCCAAGCTCACAAAAGAAAAAGTGAGCTCTTTGACCAAAACATTGACAAAATATCCAGGTAAATGTGCCCTACAAGTGATCCTCGTAGACACCAAGACTAACGTAAGCTTGTCTCTCAACTCACAAAACTATCAAGTTGCCCCCTCTTCAACACTCTTGGATACGCTCTCCGATACCTTCGACTTCGGATACAAACTCGCCTAGCTGATAACTCATACAACCTCTCTCTCTTTATACTTCTCCATCAATACTTTTTTTCTTACACTCAAGCAAATAGTATGGCAGGTTTTTACCTTCCTCCGTTTGAGAGAAAATGGCGTATACCTTCTCGTTGAAGTCCATATCTTTTATTTTATCTTCTTCAAGATCATCAAGAAAATAGCGAAAAAACGCCTTCTGTAGATATTTATTTTGAAGCCTTTCAGCAAAAATATGCCCCTCCGCAACCATAAATACAATTTGAGACCATCTTACACCACGCCAAATCACAAAACTACTCACGTTCTCTTCACTTTCCGTAGTGTCTACGCTGATACCACGCCCCTCTTCATCCACTAGCTCACTAAGTTGTATGGAGCTTGGATACTTTTCTTTATCCTCCTTAAAAAAATATTCTATTTCATACCAACTAACTATTTCCGCTTTTGGTGAATAAGGAATGATGAAAATCATTGACTTCTTGATATCAAGGGCAAAGATCACCTGCTTGATCAAGTTATTGTGAAAAGAAATAAACGCTTGCCTATCTGCTAACTCCTCTTGAGATATATTGAGGTTGTGTAACTTAGGAAGCAAAGAGGCCGATATTGAAATTTTTTCCCCAAGCATGTAGAGATTTTTTTCATTTTGATCCCCCTCTACTTTATATATATTTTTGTAAGGACGCACCTCCGTGACAGCGACGCCTTTGTCCAAAAAAACCGAAATCATCGAGTTGTCCGTCAAAATGATAGCCCCCGGTGATTTCTTCGACTCTTTTATCTTATCTGCCAACCTTCTCTCGTTCATCGAACTAGTAATAGAGCTATAAATATACCAAGGCACTACCCACGTGGATGCCAGTATCGAAAACATAATACAAAGATACAAGGTCCTTCTGACAGGCGTGCGATCGTCTATTTTACTTATATTTCTAAACAACAAACTAGGAACGCTTTTGAAATAATCCCGATCCGGCATGTCAAGATAAAGGTCAAAGAAAAAGAGGGAGGTTAATAAAAAAACAGCCATTACAAGCCATACCCCTCCGCCCACTTTTGTATATTTCCTACTATTATAGGCATAATAGTGCTTAACCGTATGAAAAGTATCTTTATACTGTTCAAGTGCATCGTATACCATCTTAGACAGAGAATCATTCGTCTCTCTTCGGAAAGCTTCCACAGAAAAAGAGGGTGGTCCCTCTGACTTCGATGCCACCAGAGGAGCAGCACATAAAAACATGCTCCCAATAAAGATTTTTTTTACATAAGATAATAGTACGCTCATTTTAATATACAGGTTTCATTTTTATTAATGATTCAACACCTCTTTACCTATCTATAATGTTTGATGACACGCTTTCGCTAGTTCACCCCCTGATCATAGACTTTTGATGCGTAAATTTACAAAAAATATTTTTTTTATACTAAAAAAACCGTTCCTAAATACTCTTTCAATAAAATAAGGTAGAATCACCTGACTAACTCTTTCAAAAGTAAAAATAGAGAGCTACCTATTACTTTTGTCTTACATAGTTTTAAACAATAAAAACCTTATGGCCCACTTACCTATTCGACACATCACCCTATGCCTTATGCTAGGAGCCTCCCCCTTCAGCACCTTGGCCAGCAATCTCAGCACAGGCGATACTGACCTTGACAAATATATCCATAGGATGGTAAACGAATATTATACAACTATCGATAAGGCAAAAGATTACATAAAAAGCGATTACAAGATATCTTATTCTCTTATGAAAGCAGTAGATGGAATAAATTTTTACCACGACAAGTTAGGATTACAATTCAGTAAAGATGTAGAAATCGCAGAAGGTAAAGACAAAAAGCAGATAAAAGATTATATAAAAAGAAAAACCCTCGAGCAACTAAAAGCCGACGAGATAGCAAGGGTTACGTTCAAATACGAAAAAAAAGCATTGCTTGAACAAGCTAAAAAAGATAACAAGATAGAGCAAAGTCGTTTCGATGAAATAGCCCGAAAGCTTTCATTACCTAAAGAAAAAGATCAAAACAAAACAATCAACAAGATTAAAGAAAGTAAGGATAAAGAAAAATTGCAAGATGAAGCTCTTAGAAAGCTAGAATCGATTAAGAATGATATCGATGAAGAGAGGGACAAAGCAAAAATAGCTAAGGATAAATTGAATCAAAGTTGCAACAAAACTATAGAGGAATTTAACAAAACTAGCATAGAAAAATTAAGAAAAGAAAAAAAAGAAGACACGATAGATTGCCTTTCAGGAAACTTTAGATTAAAAAGAACAATAAGTAATGGAGATGATTTATTCGAATCTATTATCTCTATATATTCATTCATACTGCATGCTGCAGGCGATAAGACCATGAAGCAGCTCATGACACATCTCTATGGAGCAAACTTTTCGGACCGTATGGGCAAAATCCATGCAACCGTCACAAAGGATAATATGTCCAAGATATCCGATGAAAGTGAAATAGAAGTAACTTTTCAGGACGAAAATATTTCCCTTAGTATTTCAGCTAATATTTTAGCAAAAGAGTTAAGGATCTCACAATACCCGCTTTTATGGACAGATGAAGAACTGAAAAGCATACAAGACGCACTACGCAAAGATTTTTCCAGCTTTACAAGCGATCAGCAAGTAAAAGACTTTTTAAGCAGCTCGCAAAATGCCAAAAGACACTTGCAGCTCATGACCGTCATCCAGCACCTTTCTCCCGAATGGACCATCAAAGACTTCTTAGATAAGCTGTATGCCCCTTTTCTTGACAACCAAGAGGCCCTCGCTCATGCAGAAACGAAATCGCTCCAACGCTTTCAACTCCTTACCCAGGTAAGAACCAAGCCTGTTGAAGACTTGCCTCACAACGATCCACTTGAAGAAACCCCATCTGAAAGCGACCCCTACCTACCCAGGTGGGCCTATGTATCCATCCCCATCATTCTCATCGGTGCCCTCTTCGCAGCAGTTTCGTGGCGAAAAAGCAACTCAGCAACAAAAGAAGGTAAAAAACGATAAACCAACCTAGACCAGTACCGTCCCCTTTTCGATCTCTTCTTAGTGGTTAGAAGCATCATCTATCGTGCCTACAACGCAAAAATACCATACACAAAGTTAAACGGTACCAAAATCTGAAAATTACTTTTTATCTTTGTCCTGAAAAAATAGTCTTAAAAAAAATAAAACAAAGGTCTTATGGCTAACTTACCTATTCCACGCACCATCCTATGCCTTATTCTAGGCACTTGTCCCTTCATTACCTTCGCTAAAACAGATGATGAGGCAGTGCAAGAGTATATCAACAAAGTAACAGGAGGATATACAACTCAAGACAAGGTCGAGCAGCTGATGCAAACCTACCGAGAGATAGTTCTTCCTTTCACTAAAATGCTTTACATAATACAATACCATAAAGACTATGCAACATTAGAGTTAAGTAAAAAAAATATAGACATTGTGAAAAATAAAAATAATCAACAAATAGAAAGTTATATAGCAAACAAAGATGCTAAGACATTACAAAACGAAATGGTAGCAAAGCTGAAGTTAAAATACAGTAAGAAAGTATTACTAGACCAAGAAAAAACAGATAAGAGGATAGATTCGATTCGTCATGGTGCAATACAAGAGCAATTAAGTTTGTATTTAAGCAATTATGTTAAACAAATAGTAAAAAAAGATGTAGATGAATTGAGAAAAGAAGCTGTTAAAGAGCTGAAATCTGTTAAGAAACATATAGATGACGAAAATAAAGATTTAGAAAGTGATGATTTTATAATATACGAAGATACTATTTCTAAAATTAGTACTACTAGAAACAAGAAAGAAATGATAGAAGAGTGCTTTAAAAAGTGCTTTGAAGGAAATCTTACACTACAAAAACTCCTAAGTGATTCCGTAAAAACCATGTTTTTCATGGTAACTATGAACCTATTTATAATGCATGTCGCAGGCGATAAGACCATAAATCAACTCCTCATGCATTTGTATAATGGAGAGGGTTTTGCAAGTCGTGTGGGGGGACTCCATAAAAAAGTTACAAAATATAGTATTTCTGAGATCTTATCTAAACCCAACACTCAGGAACAAGGAGAAACTGCTGCAAAACGAAGTATTGCTTTAGAGGAAGAAAACGCTCCTTTCTTGCGATTAACTACAATTTTACAGAAAGAACATGGACTAGTACCTTTTCCTATTGTATGGACAAATGAAGAGCTGAAAAGCATACAAGAGACGTTGCGCAAAGATTTTTCTAGCTTCACAAGCAATCAGAAAGTAAAAGACTTTTTAAGTACATCGCAAGGTATAAAAAGACAACTCCAGTTCATGGCCATCATCGGAGACATTTTTTCCCAGTGGACGGTCAAGGATTTATTAGATAGTCTGTATACTCCTTTTAAAGAGACAGAGAAGTCATCTCAAAAAGAGCCTTACCTACCCACATGGCACTATGTAGCCATCCCCGTTGTTTTCACCAGTGGCCTCCTCGTAGTAGCTTGGTGGAGGAAAAAAAGTCAGCAACAAAAAAGGAGGTAAAGAACAATTAACTAATCCAGACACCACTAACAAACCTGCTACCTTTTCCATCTCCCTAAGTAAAAAAATAGAAAGAATTTTGCAGTAACTTTCATTTACTGCATCTACGCTACGGGGAGTATATGTGAACTACCCTATAGCTTCAGATTGGGGTATTTCACAATTTATTAATAAAACAAGTCGGGTTCATCTTTGATCTTTTTCAGAAAAAATCTAAACTTATTCTTATCTTTTCCCTAAAAAGATAGTCTTAAAAAAATAAAAAAAGCAGATCATGTCTCACTTATTTATCCAGCGCACTACCCTATGCCTTATGTTAGCCGCCTTCCTTTTTCGACACCTTGGCGTAGCGAAGAATCTCAGCACAAGCGATATTGACCTTGACAAATATATCGATAGGAGGTGCCGTTTGTAGTGAGTCAGGGAAGTTGAGGTACCACAAAATACTCATAACGACTACCTTGCCAGCATGTAGAAAACTTTAGAAATATTCCTGCCTTTCAATGTCCTATGGCAGAAAGACACGTGAAGCGAATACTTATAACTAACCCGTAACAGATAAAGCAAATGACCGAGTAAAGAAAAACCAACTTAATTTGTCTTTTCTTTGTTTTGAGACGCTTTATTCTCCTTTTCCTCTTTAACTGGTACATTTTGATGGTTGATGACTATTTGCTCTTGCAGGTCAAGCAAAAGAGACTTAAACTGCTCCTCTGATCCTACCTTCGAACCATCTAACACGTCAAGCGTCTTCTCATTACTCAAAATACTGACCCGTTCGAAATCAAGTGGGTGAAGGAGAAGATACATCATGTCGCTATTTTTAAAAAATGAATGTTCAGGAAAAACCGTTTTTGGTAGTATAAAGAGTCCTTGGTCGGTTAGCACAAAGCCATAGTGGTTGACAGGAGAAAGTAGGATCAGTATATAGTAGATGAAACGTGCACTTTGGTATCCTAATGGGTGGCTTAGAGTACAGAAGGGGATCGAAAAGAAAATATTCATGGCATCATAGTCGCCAAATATAAGCTTTTTGATGAGAAAGATGAGTATTGCAAAACAAGCGAATGAAATAGCATATTCCTTGAATGTAGTCTTATGTAAAGGGCAGTAGTTGATGATTTTTGTGACATGGTAGTCATTTTCTTCTGAGAGAGCAAAGACGTACTTTTTTAAATCTTCAGGTATGCGCTGACGGGTAGCGTCTGGTCTGGTGAGTTTTGCTGCTGACTTGCCTTCTCTCTCAGAGATTCTTTGAGAAGCTTCTTCTATATCTTTTTTTATCTTTTCCGAAGCTAAATGGACTCTATACTTCATACATAAAGAGACTAAGGTGTTATATACCTCATTGAAATTTTCATCACCTAACTGATTCCTCTCAAGGTAAATATCAGAGCCTTTTTGCTCATTTTTAATACCGTTAAAATAGCAGAAAGCAAAATCTTTCTCTTCTTTCACATCGA
>JBCCFU010000042.1:0-9313 GCA_039029575.1 Bacteroidota bacterium
ATGCTGCTCTTGCTCCTACAACGAGAGCATTCAGCAAAATCAGTCCCAGTCACCAAAGGGAGTCAAAAACGAAGTTCAGACAGAAGCCCAAAAAGACTCTTCCGATAAAATATAGATTTTCTATCCCTCTCAAAAAGATAAAAGGGATAAAAAAATATTTCTTTACAAAATAATCAGCCATAAGTTCATACTATCCTTCGTAGCATTTTTATATAAGCCCCAAAAGCCTTGTTTACCTCCCTTATTTTATGTAAATTCGGAGTTCAATTCCGAAATAACATAAAAATGATCAAACGGACACTTCAAGAAGCACTAAAAAAAGCCATTGAGAAGATGCCGGTTGTCTCCCTGACAGGCCCCAGACAGTCAGGTAAAACAACATTAATTAAAGACACCTTCCCAAATTATGCCTATTCGAACCTCGAGCAAGAAGACACTCGATCAAAAGCACTTACAGACCCAAGAGCATTTTTAGCTAGTTTTGAAAACCGAAACATAATAATCGATGAAGCCCAACACGTTCCTCACCTATTTTCATACATTCAAGCAATCGTAGATGAGAACAAAAAAGCAAAATTTATTCTTACAGGCTCTCAAAATTTTTTACTCTTAGAGAAAATCAACCAAAGCCTAGCAGGTAGAGTGCGCATTATGAACTTGCAGACCTGTAGTGTCCAAGAGCTTAGAAAGGCTGGATATAACTATACAAAAGTCCAAAGATATATATTTAGAGGAGGCTATCCGCGTCTATATGATAGCGATTTAGCCCCTGGAGAATGGCTGCCTAGCTATATTCAAACCTACATCGAGCGAGATGTTCGGCAAATCGTCAATATAAAAGAGTTAAAATATTTTCAAAAATTTTTGGGTCTTTGTGCAGGGCGTATCGGGCAACTAATCAACTATACAGACCTTTCCAATACGGTAGGCGTGAACGATAAAACGATCAAACATTGGATGTCCGTCCTAGAAGCAAGTTATGTTATTTACACCCAACCTCCTTACTATGAAAACCTAGGAAAAAGGCTCATAAAATCTCCTAAACTCTACTTTTATGATACAGGACTTGCTTGTAGTCTTCTAAACATCAGGGACGAAAAACAACTCCTGCAACACTATCAATATGGGTCTTTATTTGAAAACTTCATTGTCAATGAAATAATGAAAAATTTTACAAACAAAGGAGAGCGCTCACAACTATACTTTTGGAGGGAGAGTAACGGGATTGAGATAGACCTTCTTCTCGACAGAGGAGGGAAGCTTATACCTATCGAAATAAAAGCCTCTCAAACGCTTAAAAAAGATTTTTTCAAGAACATACATAAAGTTACAAAACTTCCAAAAGCAAAAAACATGACAGATGGTTTTGCCATCTATGGAGGAGATGATTCTTACGGTAATACCGTTAGTTGGAAAGATTTGGTGCCAAGGCTTTTACAAAAAATCTAAATCAAGATAACGTATTTACTAGCAGCCTAAGCAAAAAAACAGAATAACCTTTCAAACTACCTAGCTAAGCACCATTCATTTAATCCCCTCTAACTCTCTATCCTTCAAAATTCTGCTACAAAAAGTTGATAATTAGAAAAAAATTCCAGATATTAGCCTTCTTTTTTAATGTCAATCAAACAGAAAAAACATACATGAGACACAAGCCTAGAAGGCGAGAAGAGCCTTACAGGGTAAACAATAGGATCGAAGCCAAGGAAGTGAGAGTTGTAGGAGAAGGCATTCAACCAGGCGTTTATCCCCTACTAACAGCACTAAAAATCGCTGAAGAAGCAGGAAGGGATTTAGTAGAAATATCTCCTAAAGCTGTCCCCCCCGTATGTAAGGTCATCGACTATTCAAAGTTTAAATATGAACAAAAAAAGAAGAAAAAAGACTTCAAAGCAAAAGCCCAGAAAGTCATCGTAAAAGAATTAAGAATAACCCCCAATACAGGTATACATGATCTAGCATTCAAAACCAAGCACGCCATCAAGTTCTTATCAGAAGGAGCCAACGTAGAATCCTACGTTCAGTTTAAAGGACGACAGATTTTTTCTCCTGTCATAAGAAAAGAAGGCGAAGAGAAACTGATGGAGCTATCAGCAAAGCTATCAGACTACGGCAAGCCCGACGGTAACATCCGTCGAAGAGGCCGCAGATCTTTTCTTACTATCAAACCACATCAAAAAAATAGATAACCCAACCCACTATGCCCAAGACAAAGACACGATCAGGAGCAAAAAAACGTTTTATGTACACAGGTACAGGCAAGATCAAACGCAAACAAGTAGGCATGCGCCACAACCTTCGAAAAAAGACAACCAAAGCCAAACGCATGCTCGTAAAAACCGCCCTTGTATCTCGTGCCGACCACCCCAACATCGACAAAATGCTCAACCACTAATCCGATACTTACCTTAACATATCATGCCTAGATCCACCAACGCCGTCCCTAGAAAAGCAAGGAGAAAAAGAGTACTAAAGCTCGCTAAAGGCTACTTCGGTCGCAGAAAAAATGTATGGACCGTCGCTAAAAATGCCGTCGAAAAAGGATTGCAATACTCGTACATACACCGCAAACAAAAGAAGAGAAACTTCCGTTCGCTATGGATTGTGCGTATCAACGCCGCCCTTACCAACACAGGTATCTCCTATAGCACTTTTATCCATCAACTGAAAAAGAAAAACGTCCTCCTCAACAGAAAAGTATTGGCTGACTTAGCCATGAAGCACCCCGATACCTTTCAAAAGATCGTTCAACAAGTGACTCAATAAGCCCTCAATCCTATGAAAAAGAACCTCCACCCTACTAACTATCGCGATGTTGTCTTCTTTGACATCCAAGCAAACACGCAGTTCCTCACACGATCAACGCTCGAAACAAGCGAGACCATCGAATGGGAAGACGGAAAAACCTATCCCCTTGCCAAAGTGGAAATCAGCTCCGCCTCACATCCCTATTATACAGGTAAAAAGATATTTGTAGATACCGCTGGACGTGTCGATAAGTTCAAAAAAAGATACGCCAAAACAATGGGAAAAAACAAACCGACTACCGAAAAAGAGGCACCTACAAAGAAAACACCCGTCGAAGCAAAAGCCCCTCAAACACCTTCTAAGCAATCTTCTACCAAAGCGAAACCCATTTCAAACAACAAAAAATCGCAAAATGAAGAAAAAAATAACGCTTAAGAAGAAAAAAACCTACTACAAACGGTATACAGCTATTCTCTCTTGGCTGCTACTTATCCCTAGCCTTACCCTGCATGCCGTCTCCACCGACGAAATCAAGCAAAAAATTGACAATATAGCCAAGGGCTGGGAAGAAAAATATGACTACAAGAAAGTCGAACAACAGTTTAAAAATATTCTTTCAAAAGAAATTTCTTTCGATCAAAAAAAGATAGAAATTAATCAAATAAATAATGGAGCGTTTAATGAGTATCTAGCTGCACAGAAAGAAATAAGCTTAATAACTAGAGATCCACAGATAATTCTTATGAATAACATGCTGGAATATGGTGAGAATAAGGAGAAGAATATGTATCAAATTTTTTCTCAAATTCAAAAACTTCACAATAATTATTGTGATACAATTTCTGTCGAAGAGCAAAAACAACTACAAAAAAGAGGAGAAAGGGAAAGGAGTAGAATTGTTCAAGAAGCCAGAGAAAAGTGGAGAAAAACCGAACAGTACTGGGATGAGGTGTGTAGATTAACCAATGCAGAATTAGAAAAAATTAGTAAATCACAAAATACTTCTCATAAAATTGAGAATTTATTAATACTAGATAGAAATTTTGATCAACTTCAAGAACAAGTCATAAACGCTATGGTTTTTCCAAAAGGTGGTATTCTCTCTTCTGATGATATACATGAACTTCAAAAAAAACGATCAACGATACGACAAAAATATAAAAATATTAACGATAAAATCTCCCAAAAAATTTCATCGGCAAGAATCCAATTTATAACGGAAGAGACGATAAAGCAAGACAGAATTCTCGAACAGATAGACAGAAAGAGCAAGAGGCAAAACGAGCTAGCTAAAAAAGAGCAAAGAAGACTAGATGCAAAGTTCGAAGCAGAAAATGCAGAAACAAAAAGGCTAAATAAACAGTTAGCAAACTCCCCAAATACTAATAAATTTCAACTCAAAAAAAATACTTCTGGTGACCTTATTCAACTAAATCTACAGGGAAAACAGATAAAAAAGCCAAGCAAACAGAACACAAGCAACCAGCAGCAAAAAAACTCAAATACAAGCCTTTTTTCAAATTCTAAACAGCCAGGAAGCTCCTCAAATACTAATAAAAGTCAATCTAAAAAAAATATTCCCGCTGGCCTTACTGTACTAGAAAAGTTAAAAATAGAGCGGAAACAGCTAAATGCAGAGACACAAAGGATAAATAACCAAATAAAAGAGTTCAACAAAAAGCAAAAAAGCAAGCAAGAAAAAAGAAGGCAAAACGAGCTAGCTGAACAAGCAAAAAGAAGGCAAAACGAGCTAGCTGAAGAGTCAAGAAGACTGGATGAACAAGCAAAAAGGCTAGATGAAAAGTTAAGAAAAAAGAACACAGGCAACCAGCAGCAAAAAAACTCAAATACAGGCCTTTTTTCAAAAATAAAACAAGGAGTAAGCAATCTTTTTTCAAATCCTCAACAGCCAGCAAACTCCTCAAATACTAATAAAGGTCAACCCCAACAAAATACTTCCGCTGACCTTAGCCGACTAGAAAAGTTAGAAATAGAGCAGGAACAGGTAAATGCAGAGACACAAAGGATATATGAGGAATTGGAAAGGTTAAAAAGACAGAAGGAAGAAAGGTTAAGAAAACAGAAAGAAGAAAAGCAAAGGAAGAAAGAAGCAGAAGAAGCAGAGCGAAAAAGGAAGAAAGAAGCATTAAGAATAAAGAAGGAAAAGGAAGAAAGGCTAAAGAAACAAGGTCAAAAGAAAGGTAACGAAGAAGAGCCAGGTGATGATGACCAATCTAAAGAGAATGATAAAGGCGATTCAAATAATAGCATCTATATAATAGCCCCCACTGCTGTTTGTGTTTCAATCCTCTCTTATGTAGTTTATAGGGCTATCAAAAGAAAAAAAGCCCTTCAACAAAAGAAGTAGGATGAGTAGAAAGTCTCATAATCCACTCAAAAAGAAGATAAATAGTGTATAACCGAAAAAGCAGCCACAACTTTTTAAAATGTCATAAAAAGATAGGGTATACAGTCCTCATCTCTTGGCTACTACTTATGCCTAGCCTTATCCTACATGCCACCTCCACCGACATAGCAAGAGCCAAGCAAGACCTTGACAATATAGCCAAGGAGTGGAAAAAAAAATATAACTACAAGAAAGTCAAGCAACAGTTTAAAGATATTTTTTCAAAAGACATTCCTACCGATCAAAAAGAGAGAAAAATTGAACAAATAGTTGACAAAGCGCTGAAAGATTTCCAAAATGCATCAGAAAAAATTGATGAAATCATAAATCCAGAGATGTCGCTTTCTAATATGAACGCAGTATCTAAGCTGAAAGAGTATGTTGCAACAAATAAGAACGCTAACATACATCATAGTTTGACTGAACTTCAAATCCTTAAAAATGAATACAGATCAAAAATTTTCAATGAAAAGCAAGAAAATTAAAAAAAAGAAGATCAAAAAAGAGATGCAATCGCGGCTAAAAAAGTCATAGCAGAATGGGAAAAAATCGAACAGTACTGGGATGAGGTGTGTAGAGTAGCCAATGCAGATTTAGAAAAAATTCATAGTTTAGAAAATATTGCTGATAAAATAAAAAATTTATCAAACCTAAATCATAATTTTGACCAACTTCGAGAAAAAGCCCTAAACTTTATCGCTCTTCCAAACGATAATCTCTATTCTAATGATTTATTGATAAGAGATTTTAAACGAAAAAGATCAAATATATACAAAAAATACAAGTACATTCAAGGTAAAATCCACGAAACCAACGACATTTTATTCGAAAAACTTGTAGCGCTAAAGAAGGCAGAGCAAGACAGAATTCACAAACAGAGGCAAGATGAGTTAGATGAAGAGTCAAAAAGACTGGATAAAAAAAGAAAAAGGATGAAAACCAACCAGCAACAAAATACTTCCGTTGACCTTACTCTACAAGAAGAGTTAACAAGACAGCAGGCAGAGCTAAAGGCAGAGGCAGAAAAGATAGAGGAGCAGTTGAAAGCGTTAAACAAAGAGAGGGAAGAGGAAGAAAAGCAAAGGAAGGAAGAAGAAAAAGGTTTAAAAAATGATGGATCTACAGAGTCAAATAATAATAGCATCTATATAATGGCCCCCGTTGTTGTTTTTCTTTTGATCCTGTCCTATGTAGTTTATAAGGCTATCAAAAGAAAAAAAAGCCACCAAAAAAAGTCATAAATACCCTACCTTCATTATCTTTGATGAACCAACGTAAGTCCAAAGCCTTACCACCCCGATCAGCTACCCCAAGAAAAATAAGAAATGTCACTCTCCAACATCACAGGTTATCAGACCATCAGACAACGACTATCCGAACTCGTTGCCACCCAGCGCATCCCTCAAGTATCCTTGATTTTAGGATCAGACAGCAGCCCCCTCCTCCTTTTCGCCCGTTCTCTGGCTACCTACCTTCACTGCCCTCAAAAAAGCGAACAAGCAGCCTGTGGCCACTGTCCCAGTTGCCAAAAATGCCTTAAAACGCTGCATCCCGACCTTTACTACCTCTTTCCGATCGGCAACACAAGCAAAGCAAAGAGCAGCAAAAAGTCATTGTTAAGCGATGTCATGCCCCTATGGCGAACCTTTCTAGACAGGCCCTACCAGAGCTTGCCCACTTGGGCCTCACACTTAGGGGACCATGCCAAACAGCTCCACATCACTGCCGCTCAAGTAGAAGAAAGCATAGCCTTCGTACGTACCCACCCTCTAGAAAGCCAACACAAGGTTGTCATTATCTACCTTCCCGAAAACATGTCAATCACAGCCGCCAACAAACTCCTTAAAACCTTAGAAGAGCCCCCCTCCCATACCTACTTCATACTTGTTTCCAACGACCGAGATGCCATTCTGCCCACCGTCTCCTCCCGTACCTTCCCCTTGACCGTCCCTTCATTTCAAGATGAAGATCTCCTCCAGATACTCCAAGAAAGGTACCCTAACACGCCGACTAACAAGCTCCAGCAGGTTACAAAGCTCGCTAAAGGCGATCTCATGCTTGCCTTTGACCTGACCACAGAAAAAGATGAGCACCTCTTCGAACGCATCGCTGATTGGCTCAGGAGTCTTTACGCACGTCAATATGCTCCTATCGTCGAACTAGCCGAAGACTTTTCCAAAATGCCGCCTACCCAACAAAAAGCATGGATCCGCTATGTCTTACGCCTGATGCACACTACCTTGACCGTTCAATCTGTTCAAGACGTTGGCTCCCTCATCCAAGCACAGAGCACCTTCTGTGAAAAGCTAGGCAAAACCCTCTCTTTCGCACAGCTAGAAGCCCTCATTACCGAAATAGAAAAGATGCATATGAAACTCAGCCGCAATGCACATCCCAAGTTGCTCTTTCTCGCTACAAGCCTTACCCTTGAAAACATCATGTCTAAGTGACCTGCTATTTTTTTTCGGCCTGCTCCTTGGCAATTAACTATTCTTTGTGAAGAGAAGGGGATGCAATACTTTATTTTCGGTCCAATTTACGCATAAAAACTATTGTACAAAGAACGACCATTATCTTGGATATTACTTTCTTATTCTATACTTTCGCCATTAATAAACCTTTCAATCTACTATCCTTATGAAGAAAGAAAATTTCCTTGTAATAAGTGTCTTATATAGCCTCTTCATGCTAACGCCTCTTCAAAGTGCTGATGATTATTGTGAGAATGAAGAAACTTTCAAATCTGTCCTGTCGTGGAGGGTTGATAGATATGATGAAAGCGATATCAACAAAGTCGCTTGTGGTAATAAATACCTTGTAAACAGTCAAGGACATGCTATCAAAGTATGGAACTTAGATAAGATCGTAGGCGATGACTTATATTCCCTCGAAGACATTCATCCTTGCGATGAAGAGCCCAACATCTCATGTGATCATACGATCGAGCTAGTAAACGAAGATTATAAAATAAAAGATTTTTCTTATAACCATCCATACATAGCCGTCGCCGTAAATAATGGCTTTATCTATACATTTTGTTTTCCAATAGAAGTAAAAACGAAGGATGAACAAGCTAAAGAAAAATACTTACCCTGTCAAAAAAACTTAGATAAGCTATTCGAAACAGAGATGAACTTGCTCGCTACTATCCAAGAAGAGCACCCCGCTGATGAGATCTGCATTAGTTCAGATGGTAGGTGGCTGGCCAGAAAATATGAGTTGACTGGCAAACCGGAAAATAACTTCAAAATATGGGATACTAGTCAAGGGAAATGTGTGTATACCTTGAATGCAAAAGACATAAAAAAATATCAAAGAAAGATATTAACAGTAGGATATCTAAGAGAGAGCGAGAAAAATCTTCCTAATGAAATATGCACGTTGATTGAACAGTTTATCCCTATCATCGAACAAAGGAATATCAAGCCTAATAAAAGGGTCAATGTTTGGGATTTTTGGTTTGACGAAGATGAAAAGGATCGGGTGATCCTGAGCCTCTATAGTTCAGGGGTCATATCTTTTAAGGTACAACCATTCATAGAAACTAAAAACAACGGTTTATTTGATGCAAAAGGTCTTCCTTATTTTAAGTGGTTGTTAAGAACAGAGGAAAAAGATACGGCCCCTTCTTACTCACCTCTTAAGAAGTGGTTCGTGTATAAGAAATTTCCTTTATCCGGAGAAAATGGACAGATCGTCATCTGTAATTTTAAAGGAGAACGTCTTTACGCTTTCGGGGAGCGAGCTTATAGAGAGCATGAACGCGTTACCAATTTTTTCGTAGATTCTACAGGTAGTCATCTTGCCTTTGATGATGATTACGCTGATTTCTTCGAGATATGGGATATTGAAATAGGCGAGTTATATGAAGGAGCTGCCCATAAAGAAATTTCGGGCCCTATCGCTTTTCACCCTAATAAGGACTACTTCATTAGCACAGAAGAAAGTACGATAAATGTATGGAAAAAATGGTAGTCCCGTCCAACTGTGTGTGGTGCGACGTGAAAATCGTGTTATTAGTGGGAGCAAGCCAACGGTACTGATCAAGGCTTGGACCAAAAGGTAAGCAGATAGGTGACTCCCGTCACACTTGGGATCACACAGCCAAAAATCTGTCGGTGTAAAGGCAACTCCTAACCCATTCAATATTAATAACAC
>JBCCFU010000043.1:0-9089 GCA_039029575.1 Bacteroidota bacterium
ATATCTTTATTTTATAATTCTAACTACATTTTAACGGCATTGGTGAAGTGCATGTCGCTCTCTAACATCTTGCTTGACGTTTCTTTTTGCCAATTCCTCCACGTATCTGTACCTTTTTGATGTATGCACTTGCTAGAGGGACTTTACAGCTGGTTTCTCCCATATCTACTTTTACAGTCCCTACTTTTTGAGCTACCTGCAAGGCTTCTTGGGTCAGGGCAGCAACATAACTGCCTACAGCGATAATAAAACCATTCATAGTGTACCTCACTCTATTTTGGGCTTGATGGATTTCTTTTTCCACTTTGGTGAGAAGTTTTTGTAAGGTAGGCACCTCGAGCGTAGCGTCGTCCCTAATAGCTAAAATGCTTGAAAGGGTAGCCCATCCTGCGGCGGCAATCATCTCTTCCTTTGCGTCAATCCACTTTATAGCTGCTTTATAACCTATCTTGCTCTCAGCAGCCACCCAGGCTACAGTATATTCACTCAGCATATACCAATACGCTTTTTTTACCCACCTGTCTAAATCTTTCATCGTCATCTGGGAGGGGTCGGCAATCAATCCTGCCAAATACATGGCATCGGAATTTTCACTTTCATATAAAGCCAACGCCAGCGGATGATCTTTTTTGATCTTTTTTTGAATCTTCTTTAGATTGCCTACTTTCACCCCAAAAAAAGGTTCTCTGGCTCCGTGACGTTGATATATCTTTTTTGTTTGAGCGGTGCCTAATAGCTCTAGTTCCTGTAAAACTTCGTTTTTGGTCATGATTTTTAGAAATTTGCCGTCGATTCCTGCTGTTTAGAAGAGAGAACATGTCAACGGAAGCCGATAGCCTCTCACCAATAAATCCGTGGGGTTCCCAAATCTACTTGCACTTCTCTCCATAACTCAAAAAGAATTATGGCTTCAGGCAAGCTTGGGTGACATTTTATGCGACAGTTTCTGCCCCGAACGACTAAGAGAGAGTGTTATTTTTGTCTCTTTCTCAATGGTTTCACTCAGTTCATGACTGCATACAGGACAATGCCTATCCCCGAAAATTTTCACTCTTCCGCCATGCACATTCAAAAATATATACAAAAAAAACTTTATGAACAAATAAAAATTCACACATGATTTTAGGGGTATTCAATAATAAGCGCTTTGCGCTAACAAAATTCATCCCATAGCTGAAGCCATACCGTTACCCATAACTTTGAGTCACCAAAAAGAGAAACGGGTGAGAACTGAGGGCTAATGTAAAGCAGCCGAAGGCGAGCGCAGTAATATAATAAATTCCTGGCGCGAATTTCCCCTTGAGCGCCAGCGAAAGGGTTCAATCCGTGCCTCAAATACCTTAATAAGCGCTTTGCGCTAACAAAATTCATCCCATAGCTGAAGCCATACCGTTACCCATAACTTTGAGTCACCAAAAAGAGAAACGGGTGAGACTGAGGGCTAATGTAAAGGAGCCGAAGGCGAGCGCAGTAATATAATAAATTCCTGGCGCGGATTTCCCCTTGAGCGCCAGCGAAAGGGTTCAATCCGTGCCTCAAATACCTTGAAATCGCCAGAAAGGGACACTCAGGACTAGAAAAGATCTTTTTAAATAGTATGCTATTTTTAGACTTATGGGTAATAGCATGGGCTGAAGCCAAGAGCTTTCTTTTGCGTTTATCGTAAGAGAGTAGAAAAATAGAATAAATACCTACAAAATGAAAAAGAGCGAAGAAGTACGGGAAGAGAGATAAAAAATAAAATAAAAGCAGTAACTTCGCCTACCTATGACGAAAAAGCACTCCATACAATCCATGACAGGCTACGGAGAAAGTAGCTATGAAAGCAACGATGTATACCTACACGTAAGCATCAAGAGTGTCAACGGTAAAGTCCTCGACATCGATGCCCATCTCCCTCGCGCCTTTGCAGCTCAAGAGATAATGTGGCGCAAATACTTTGCCCAAAAGCTTACAAGAGGCCGTATATTGCTCAGTCTCAACTGCCAACTCCGTTCCCTAGCAGCCGAAGAAATTCTTAACAAAGACCTACTCAAACACTATGCCCACTTTCTAAAAGAGATATGCACCTCACTAGACATCCAGCAAGATGTCCTCAACAGCAGCTTGCGACTTCCCGGTATCATACGCTCAGAAACCATGTACAACGTATCCGAAGAGATACAAGCCATCGCCAAAAAAACCGTCCTACAAGCCCTTGATCGCTGCCTTGAAAGCCGCATACAAGAAGGCGAAAACCTCGTCCAACAGCTAAAAAAGTACCTTCAACAACTCCATGACCACTGTGCACAACTTGACCAACAAGTCGAGAAACAGCAAACCAACCTCCGTAAACGCCTCCAAGAGCGCCTCACCAACCAATCACTCACCCCTCAAGAATGGGAACAAGAACTAACCTCTTCCCTCTCCAAAGCCTCTATCGAAGAAGAAAAGGTACGCTTTAAGAGTCACCTCAAATTCTTTGAAAACACCCTCGCACAAAACCACATCGTAGGCAAAAAACTCGCCTTCATCATCCAGGAGCTTGGCCGTGAACTCAATACCATGGGCTCAAAAGCACAATACGGCCCTCTCCAACATCTCGCCATCGATATGAAAGAGGTTGTCGAACAAATGCGCGAACAAGTTGCCAACCTTGCTTGAAAAAGTTCACCAGCTTACCACAAATCACAATGCTCTCTCATTTTTCACATTTTTGAGTGTGCAAAATAGAAATTTATCCCAAAGAATTCTTCATAAATTCCACTTACAGACTAATAAAGTGTTTAAAAAGGTCTATCACAGGACAGTGTGTGACACATAGTTGACAGTTTTGTTATCTCTCGAGTACTGATATAATCAACAAAACACGCCTATGAAAAAACTACTTTTATTTATCGCCTCTTTAACCTTCGTTTTTACATCAACATCTGCTACTACTTCCCCCCCTTTTGGTATGGGACGTAGAAAGAGTATAAAATGTGACAAAGATACGAGAGAAGCCATCATGAACACAATCAATGTATCCAAAGACAATGAGGAAAGAATAGAAGATCTTGAGGAAAAAACAGATCAGCTTAAAAATGAAATAACAGAACTTCGCTCGCTTTCCTTAAATTTCATTCATCAATTCAATGAACATGTATCAAGCTATGCGCAAAATGAATACAGACGTTCTTCTATTACGCCTTCTCCTTCAGAAGCTCCTGAAGAGACTCTTAAGACTCATCAAAAAATAGAAGAACCTAAGGAGCCCCCCTATAACTACGAAGAGAAGATAGATAAATTGTCTAAAAATATGGATGAAACAAAAAATACACTGTTGAAGATACAAGCCACTTCACTCATTGCTTTGATAATATATGAGATCTGGAGGAAAAAATCATGGAGTTCAGAAGACAAAGATTACTTACAAGAAGAAATAGAAGAGGAATAAAAAAGCAAATTTTAGAATTGGCATCCTCAGCTGCACTAAAGTCATACTGTTACCCATAAGCCTCAAAACAAGCTTTTAAAAGGGAGAAAAGCACATTACGCATTCTCTTTTAGTACATAAAGTTCGTTGGATTCGTTTATTCTTTTTTTAGTATATATATTTGCGATTAAACTTTAATACCCATCCCATGAAAAAAAGCCTTCAATATAGTATTTTCATGCTGCTTGCAAGTAGTTTCTGTGCAGCCAATCCATCTAGCGAAACTTCGCAAGCCCCCACCGAAAGTAGTAATACAAAAGAAATGCCGGTGGTAAGTAATGTAACAGAAACATCGATTTTCTCTATCGGGAACTCTGAAACAATGCAAATAGCTCTTAGAGTGTTCTCAGGAGTAATGGTAATAGCGACGTTGGGGCTAGAATATTTGATATACAAATCATTTGAAGGGACAAAATACTTTATCATAGCTATTGGGACGTTTCTATGCTTGGCCACTATGGCAGTAGCATCTTTGGCCGTATCTCTTTATGATCCTCAAATTTCATGTACTCCTGAAGGGATTATACTGCCAGCTAAATGTGATATCGAAAATTTCTCCTTCTTTGAAGTACTTCTCTTTAATATGCGTTATCTTCCTGTTATTGGCTATGATAAGATCGAAAGCATAGAGCAAAAGATGGTGAAATTTGATGAAAATGATGAAGAGCGTTCAATGGTTGTACTTAAAACAACCTCTGGAGAGCTCTACTATATAAACCCCACAGACATAACTGTAGAAAAACTTAACGAGCTCTATGCTATTCTGAAAAAGCGTAATCCAAATATTAAGTTGAACATATCAGAAGAAAAATAACACTGTAGTACTGTCTTTCAGATTGACCTCTTCGTTATTTTCTTCTTTTAATTAAGAAAGAAAAGCTGCCAAAAGTCATTCGGTGTGCTTTTTCTAGGTTGATTATGAGTAGGAGGTTTGAGCTGGCCTCGCTCATAAATACCGTCATCATATTATCAATGAATCGATTATCCTTTAGTCTTTCAGCAAGCGAGAAGTGCTGCTCTTGTTTATGGGCGATATGTTTACTTTCGATGATCACCACTTCTCAAGCCTCCATCTATCCATGGTATGCCTCTTTCAAAGCTGATTTTCAACAAAAAAAAGGAAGCCAGAAAAAGACGATCACCGTCACCAACACCTATACTCACCCTACCCAACTTCCCATCATCGTCGAAAGAAGCTACAGCGACCAACGTGCAAAAGAATATTTTGCACTAGCCCCCATAGACCAAGCATCCTATAGCAAAATCATCAACCACCCTGATAACATCACGCAAGTAAGAGAACTGAGAGGCATTTTCAATAACGATGCAAAAGCCAAAAAAGATATTATCAGCTTCTACAAAGAAAAAAACCTCGGCATCTTCCATATCAAAAATACCACACAAGATGAAAAAAAAACATTGCTTGGTATGATCAAGTTCAACGGCTTTCCTTTTAGTACTTCACTTGCTTCTGACCCGTATATCCCATACCTTGAAGAAGAACTCGCCGTCATAGTATGTTCTCCCAAGTATGTACAAAACCATATCGGCCAATCACTCAAAGGCCTTGCACGCATGGGCATCCCTATCTTCATACAAAAAGAGATGCATGAAAAAGGACTAGACAAAATGTTCGTACAAGTAAGTGTAAGAACAAAAAACAAAAAAAGTAACGCAGCCATGCAGTCCCTCTTTGGCCCACCCGTAGCCACACGGTTATGGAGAAGATACAAATACACCGTACACTACTACCAACACGTCTTTACCAAACTAGGCCCCAGTACTACTAATACAGGCAATACATCAACTTTCCCAATCACTCCCTTCCTTCTGAGCATGATCACCTTCATGGCCTTCATATTACTCGTAAAAAAGAAGCTCATGAATGACACTCGTCAAAAAGTGGCATCTCTAAAAAAAAACGTACCTTTGCCCAGACCCTTGACAGCAACCTCATGAACATAGCAACCATACGTCGAAAATTTATCACATTCTTTGAACAAAAAGGCCACACCTTCGTACCCGGTGTCCCCATCATTCAACAAGACAACCCATCCCTGCTTTTCATCAACGCAGGGATGAACCCTTTTTCAAACATCTTTTTGGGTAACGAGAAACCTTCCGTTCCACGTGCCGTCAACAGTCAACCATGCCTACGAGTCACCGGCAAGCACAACGACCTTGAAGAAGTAGGGATCGACACCTACCACCACACTCTCTTTGAGATGCTCGGTAACTGGTCCTTTGGTGACTATTTCAAAAAAGAAGCCATTGCCAACGCTTGGGAGCTCATTACAGAAATCTACAAAATACCCAAAGAAAATATCTACGTCACCGTCTTTGAAGGTGACAAGGAAGATGGTCTTGACGCAGACAAAGAGACCTTTGACCTGTGGAAAAATTACGTATCCGACAAACATATCCTCTATGCTAACAAAAAAGATAACTTCTGGGAGATGGGAGCCACCGGACCATGTGGCCCTTGTACTGAAATACACGTCGACCTACGTAATAAAAAAGAGAAAAAAGCACAACCCGGCCATACACTTGTCAACAACGACCACCCACAAGTCATTGAGATATGGAACCTCGTCTTCATCCAATACCACAGGCAAGCCAACGGCAACCTGTCGCCACTACCCAAATGCCATGTAGACACAGGTATGGGACTCGAACGACTCGCCATGGTACTACAAGGCAAAAAAGCCACCTACGATACCGATGCTTTCCAGCCTCTGATACAAGCCATCGCTACACTAGCTGATACAGCCTATGGACAAAACGAAAAAAAAGACATCGCTTTGCGCGTAGTAGCCGATCACCTCCGTGCCATCACCTTTGCCATCGCAGACGGTGCCTCGCCCTCTAACCAGCAAGCAGGCTACGTAATACGTCGGCTGCTAAGGAGAGCTGTCCGCTACGCCTATCAATACCTCGACCTCAAAGAACCCTTCCTACACACCCTCGTCCCCACCCTTATCGAAAACATGCAAGACGCTTATCCTCAACTTGCCACCCAACAACCCCTGCTTAGCAAACTCATCCTCCAAGAAGAAACAAACTTCCTACGTACCCTTGCCCAAGGGCTGCGACGTTTCGAGCATTTCCGTACCCACCTTCAAAACAAAACCCTTGGCGGCAAAGAAGCTTTCCAGCTCTATGACACATACGGCTTCCCTCTCGACTTGACTGTCTTACTCGCACAAGAACAAGGCTTACACGTCGATACCGAAGGCTTTCAACAAGAGATGACCCAACAAAAAAATCGCTCCAAACAAGTAGCAGAAAAAAACTATGGAGATTGGCAAAAAGTACATAGTGACAAGAAAAAAAGTCATTTTGTAGGCTATGACCAGCTTGATACCATGAGCCTCTTGCTCACCTACCGAATGGTCCAACAGCAAGAAAAGACACAATACCAGCTCGTCCTAGACCAAACTCCCTTTTACCCACAAGGAGGAGGACAAGTAGGAGATACCGGCTACCTACTCTTTGGCAACGAAAAAGTAGCGATCTTAGACACACGCAAAGAGGAAGGCATGATCATCCACATAAGCAACCACCTTCCTAAAGACCTACACAGCCCCATCCAAGCCGTCATCGATCAAGAAAAACGTAGATCTACAGCCAACAACCATACAGCTACCCACCTCTTAGAAGCTGCTTTAAAGCATATCCTAGGCAAACATGTCGCACAACGTGGCTCTTACCTCGATGCCCAAAGGCTTCGCTTTGACTTTACCCATCCCGAAAAATTGACAACCGAACAATGCGAAGCTATCGAAGCACTGGTCAATGAAAAGATACGTGCCAACATACCGCGTATAGAGGAACGCGACCTACCCTTCAGCCAAGCACAAGCGAAAGGAGCCACCACCCTCATAGGAGAAACCTATGGAGAGAAAGTACGTGTCATCACCTTTGACCCCTCTTTCTCTATCGCTTTGTGTGGAGGTACCCATGCAAATGCTACCGGACAACTGGGCTTCTTTAAAATCATAAGCACAGCCAGCGTCGCAGCAGGCATTCGACGCATTGAAGCAGTCACTGCACAAGAAGCAGAAAAGTGGGTACGTCATACACACAGAAAAATGACACAGATAGCCACCTTACTCAGACAACCGCAAGATGTCGTACATGCTATTGAAAACTTGCAAAAAGCATATAAAAAAGAGCAAAAAACCGTCGCCCAATATCAAAAAAAAGCCCTTCAACAGATCAGACAAACGATAGAATCTCATATACAGACCAAGGGCAAACAGACAATCGCCATCACACAGATAGAGATAGAAACGGTTGAAGACTTTCGAAAAGTTATGAGGCCATTGCACCAGCAGTATGACAACCTCATACTGATCCTCGCTGCCAAAGTCGACAATAAACCATACATTGCCACCATGGTATCCGACCCATCCCATGACGCTAAAAAGATTGCTCAAGAGCTCTCCGCTCCTATCCAAGGGCAAGTGAACGGGCAAGCAACTTTTGCTATTATCCACGGCACAAAGATCGAAGGTCTCTCCAAAGCCATGGCTGCTGCCAAGAAAAAATACCTCTCCTAAGGAGCATGTGAGAGAGAAATTTACGGTATATGCACAAGCCTATCTTGATCTTGCTTATCGGGCTCGGGCGTGGCATTACCCTTAGTTACTTTGCTCTTACTACTCTTTTTCATAAACCAATAAGCCCCCGATCCGATACATATCAATAAGAACGATGCACTTATACCTCCCAGCAGTACCCAATTAATTTTGCCTGAATTGTCCTTCTTGCTTGAATCGGATGTCTCTTCATCAGGTTTTTTTTCCTGCTTGGGAGGAAAGACTACTTTCAAGCGCTTCCACTGAAGGTCGCTCATCTTGGGAAGGCGACCTAAAGGTAAGGGCTTTTCCAATACACACACATTTTCTATCCTCTTTTCTTTGATATACTTGAGAATGTGTTCTTTTTTTATCGTTTCTTCGTTTAAAAAATCCTCGATATGCTTATGATATAGGGCAATTTCTCCAGTATCCTCCTTTTTTTCATATTCATAAGCAAAGGTATGCTTCTGTAATGGACTTACTTCCTTGTCAAGAAAAAATCTTTCGACGTGCTTTTCAAAATCTTTGGTTTCGGGGAAGTACGAAGAGTCTCCTAAGGCTTCTTCCATCAGAGCAACAAAGTTTTCTTTTTTCGTATAGTCAGATTGATCTTTGCCATACTGGAAAAAATAATATCTATCTTCTTTGAGATCACCTTCTGTTATTTTGGTTGCATAAAGAGCTAAGGGTGCTAAAATGATTGCTGTAAGGACATATATTTTTTTAAACATGATAGACAAATATATAAAAAAAGAGGCTCATAGCAAGATCTTAGGTAAACAATAGCGTACTTTTAGTCTTTTAGTATAAAAATACTAATATTTTTTTCATAACTTACCCATAGAGAACTAAATGGACTACAAATTTTTTCTACTCCTCAGAAAAATCAAAATCACCCTCATCTTTATTATTATTTCTTTGACTCATAAAACGGTAAGCCAACAATACGAAAGATATCAATAACGCAGATCCACCTACCGGCAGTATCCAGTCAGTTACGTCTGACTTACCACCCTTCTTCTTTGGAGAGGTATTGGTGGTTTTGTCTGGAT
>JBCCFU010000044.1:0-9074 GCA_039029575.1 Bacteroidota bacterium
GTCCATATGAAAAATTCTCTGTATTTTTAATTATTTGCAAAGTAAAATCTTCAATAAAGGTTTGTAGATGTTTCTCAAGGCTTCCATGATTTTCATAGTAGAATTTTTTCAAAGTGGCTTCTTTGAGAATCACGAAATGCTGCAAAAACACTTAGATATCTTTGTTACAACCTATAACTATGCGAAAAAATTAAAAACTCTAAACGGTCTTACTCCATATGAAAAAGTTTGCTTATATTTGCGCAGTGAAGAGGGAAAATCTTCAATAAATGCAAGATATAAATTCGTGGGACCTTACACTTGTCTAGTAGGATGATGAAGTGGTTTTTTCGGCAACATGTTCAAACGTTTTTGCAGAAATTGTCGTTCCTGTCAGTGTAGGTAGTTCCCCAGCCTTTGACTTTTTGATTTATTTCAAATTATAGCCTACATTTGTTACTTAACAAAGCTTCAGGAGGCGTTCCTGATACCTTCTTCGAGATAAAGAAGCATGGTAAGAAGTAATTTTGTATAATATAAGAAACAAAAATTTGCCATTTCCCATCACTTTTATGCTGTTGCCTTATGAAAAATATCTCCCTTTCCATCTCATTGTCGTTCTGTTTAGTAACAACCTTCTCGTGTTGCCCACAGGCAGGGGCTGATAAGAAACTCCCTCAAAATCTTATTAATGCTTTGCTGGTAGGGGATCTACAGCAAGTGAAGGCTATAACTTCAGGAGGTAAGTATATAGACGGTCAGGATGAGACAGGTAGAAGTGCCATCATGTTGGCGACTTTGGGAGATAACTTGGAGGTTGTAAGGTATTTAGGTGGACAAGGGGCTGACCTATATGCCAAGGATAATTTTGAACAGACGGTCCTTGATAAAGCTGTCAGGATGAGTAGCTTGCCTTTGGTTAGGTATTTTGTAGATGAAAGAAAGATGAACGTACACGCAGTAGAAGATAAGACAAAGGATCTGTTATATACAGCTACGGCGAACTTTCATGTGGAGGTGATACAATACCTTATTGAAGAGAAGGGGCTCTCTTTCGATAGCAAGAATCGTCAGCAAGAGACACTCTTGCACGAAGCGGCAAACAATGGCAACCTAGAGGTGATGAAATACCTTGTCGAAGCGCAAAAGATGGCGGTCAATGAGAAAGATGAGCAGGGTAGAACGCCGCTTCACAAGGCAGCGGAGAAAGGGTATGTCAAGTTGGTCGACTATTTGGTGGGTGTAGGGGCTGACTTATCGCTGAAAGATCATAAAGGGATGACGGCACTGAAGATCGCTCAAAAATATGACCGCGCGCAAGTGGTTGACTATCTGAGGAGGGAGATGAGTCTCTTGGGGCGTATGACACGCTTTTTTAAATCAACGCTTGGCCAAAAGGTCGTTTTGTTCACGACCCTTGCGACTGCCTACCTTGTCTATAGGCTTAAATTTGCAAAATAAGCCTTTCCTAGGTGGTTATTGTGTGGTTAGCATGTTTGATGGAAAGCTGCACCTACTTTGTTTTTCGGGTCTTGTACGAGTTTGTTGTATACCCTGGCTGCGTCTCCAGTACTCAGCAAGAAGATGACCAGCTGGTTGGGACTGGTTTTAAAATCTCCACTTTTTAATTGTTTCATATCGGTGCATACTTTGATGGTACGACTTTTGAGGGAGGGTACCCACGCTTTGATTTTCGTGGCTATGTAGCTGAGATCGATACTTTTTCTTGAACGAGTGTCAAAGGTCAATACGTCGATCCATCCTGAAGAGAGGACAAGGTGGGTACAGCTGCCTTCATCTTTTACTACTTCGTCGTAAAGGTACTTTATGAAGACCTCGTTGTAGCCTCCTCCATGACTTATTCCATGATCTTTCCAGTTCCACTGCTTGCTTTTTTTCCCGAAGATAAGCTCATCGGAGTGCATGTCATAGACATTCGCTCCTTTATGTAGAAGGTACCTGTAAGGGTGTTTTTGGGGTTTCAACTTTTCAATGCTAAGGGCCATCTTCGTTCCATATTTCTGCTCTAAGGCTTTTCTTGTCCCTTGCCATGTGATGAATAGGTCAAGAGATCCCCAAGCGGACGATTTGATGACGGGCCTTTCGATGTAAAAGTCAATCACGTCTTCTTCCTCGCTGAAACTGACGGAGTTTTTTTGTCCTTTTTTGGGCATTTTATGAGAATGACTTTTCCCTCCATCTTTTTTATCGACAAGCTTTTTGGTATTTTTTTTCTTAGTGTCAACGGTATCTTTTAGATCATATTTTGAATGGCCTTTCCCTCCATCCTTACCCTTAGACGATTTGGTAAATTTTTTCTTAGTATCAACGGTATCTTTTAGATCTTTTGAAGAACTTTTCTCTCCATCTTTTTTACCATGAGGCTTTTTGGTAGCTTGCTTCTTAGGATCAATGGTATCTTTTGTACCATATTTTGAATGGCCTTTCCCTCCATTCTTACCCGTAGGCACTTTGCTCATTCCCTTCTTAGGGTCAAGGGGATCTTTTGAAGCTTTTGAAGGACTTTTCCCTCCATCCTCGCTCATAGGTACTTTGGTGGCTTGCTTCTTAGAGGCAAGGGTAGCTTTTGAATCTTCTATGTAACGTTCTTCTTCTGTATGACTTTTTCCTCCATTTTTACCCGTAGGCCCTTTGGTGGCTTGCTTCTTAGAGGCAAGGGGGTCTTTTACACCATCAGACGGCTTTGCACTAAACTTCTTATAGCCAAGGACAGTCGTTACCATCACCGCTATACTAATGAACAAATAGGTCATCCTGCGAAGACCCTTTTTGGAAAAATTTCTTTTGGGTAAACTCTTTTCTTCTTGCATAGTCGACTGTTTGTGTGTTAGTTCCTCTTGAACGAGGCTTGCAAAGGAGCTATTATATGGCACCGAAATAAAACTACATATGTATAAAGTATAATATTTTTTTTCATATATCCCTTTTTAAAGGTAAATTTGGGTGAATTTACACTTTTTACTCTCAAATACCTAATGTGAATCTAGGAGAAGTATATTTTTTGCTATCTTTGGGTTTTTAAATTTTTTCTATTATGTCTAATACACTCACTTTTGTCACAAATAATGCGCACAAATTTGCAGAGGCGCAGAAGGTCGTCGGTCAATGGACAAACCTTTTGCAGACATCAATCGACCTCGACGAAATACAGGCCATAGAGGTAGAAGAAGTGATCCGACACAAGCTTGCGCAAGCGTACGAGGGCGTAGGCCAACCGGTGATATGCGAGGACACTGCTCTCTATATCGACATGCTCAACGGCTTTCCCGGTGCTTTGATCAAATGGTACTTAGAACGCCTTGAAGTGGAAGGCATCGCTCGCCTCCATGGGGGAAGTCCTGCCCATGTCAAGACGGTGGTAGGCTATCACGATGGGCAAAAGATGCACTTTTTCGCTGGGCGGACAGAGGGGAAGATCGCCTCTGAACCGCAAGGAGAAGGTTTTGGCTGGAGTGCTGTCTTTGTTCCAGAAATACCCGGGAAAGAAAATAAACGCTCCTTTGCAGAGATGACGCAGGAAGAAAAACTGCTTATCTCTATGCGGGGGAAGGCTTTTAGACAACTAGCGCAACACCTGGCTAAGACTACTCTAAACGAGGCAGCTCCTCTTGAAGGAGGTAAAAATAATAGATAACGCAAATAGAGGGGATCGCTAATCTTCTTTTTTCTCAGAGACTGGTGTAGCTTCGTTCTCGAGGACGATGGCGAGTTGGATGTCGCTCTTTTGCTCTTCTTCTACCTTTTTAGGGGGAGGCTTTCTGAATGTTCTCTTATAGGGTCTCTGAGGAGGGCTTGTAGATTTAGACTGACCTGTAAGCTCTTGCTCTGGTATCTTTATGCTTTCAATAGATAGAAGTAGCTGATTAGATGTCTTTTTATCTATGCGGTAACAACCTTCTTCTTCGAAAAAAGGCACCCATTGCATCACCTTGCTTTTTTTTTCTTCTTCTCTCTTGCGAAAGGAAGCCTTGAGCTTGCAGCAGAGACAACTTACGAAACAAGACAGTCCACAAAAGATGCCTACGAGGGAACACCAGATAAAATAGGAAAATTCTCCGCACTTTTCGGTGTCTTTTACTACGACTAAGAAAGGCACTAAAAAAGTTACACCGTCCTCCTGGAAAAAGATATTCATGTGGTAATCACCCAGCTCCTCGCAGGAAGGTGTGCCTTGCAGCTCCCACTGACCGTCAAAAAGTAGCCATTTGTTAAAGTCTTTGCCTTCGGAAATGCTGGCTAGGATCTCTATGTTCGATACTTCGCTTGTATTGAAAAAAGGGAGATGTTCGTCCAAGTGATATGAAAAAAAGTGTTCAGCTTCTATTTTTTCGGCAGCCAACGGGTCCAGTACTTCGAAGCCAAGGGTCGTTTGCTGTACAGGTACAGTGTTTAATGGATGGGTAAAGTCTTTTTGCCCTTTTGGACCAAAGACAAAACATAAGCACATGAGCAAGCTCTTAATCATGGCTAAAAGATGGTATGTATTGATTTTCTATGATGAAGTTACAAATATTTCCTTTTATATACAAAATCGGCTTCTTTTATTTAATAAATAGGATTTTTTCGAAGCGTCACCGTAGGGTTTTATCCGTGCCTGTGAACATTTTTCTTTCATCATAAACCGCCACAGCGCCGCTCAGAAGAAGGTAAGACGGTAATAATGTGACAAATTTACAAAAAAAACAAAAATCAAAGAGAGGCAAGCTCTTCCTCACGCACCAGGTGCATGCCCAGCTTTTCCGCTTGTGAAAGTTTTTTCGGCCCGGCACCATTGCCTGCCACGAGGTAGTCGACTTGTGAGGAGAGGGCACTGACGACCCGACCGCCATGGTTTTGTAGATAGGTACGCATCCCTTCGCGTGAATAGTGCTCAAACGTCCCTGTGATGACAAATGTCTTGCCTGCTAAGTGCTGCTGATGCTCCTTCCCTTTTTGCTGGACAAACTGTAGTCCTGCTTGTTTTAACATGGCAAGGTGCTCCTCTTCCTCCTGATTATCAAAATAAGCCTTTACACTCTCAGCGATTTGTCCACCTACCTCTGGTACAGCGTTCATCTCCTCTACAGAGGCGTTGCGGAGGTAGTCGATGTTTTCAAAGTGCTGGACGAGCTTTTGTGCGACGGTTGCGCCCACATGGCGAATACCCAAGGCGAAGAGCACTTTTTCAAAAGGTTTGTTCTTTGAATCTTCAATGCTGGTAAGTATGTTTTGAATGGTTTTCTCCTGAAAGCCTTCTAGGCCAGTCATGGCCTTGGCCGTGAGTGTATACAGGTCGGCTGGCCGCTGGACGATTTGTAAGTCAAAAAAGAGGTCGATGGTCTTGCCTCCGACGTGAGTGATGTTCATCGCTTTTCGATGGACAAAGTGGCGGAGTTTGCCTTTGAGCTGGTCGGGGCATGCGGTTGTGTTAGGACAGTAATGGTGGGCTCCGTCTTCTTCTTTAATCAGTGGGGTATGGCACGAAGGACAGTGCGTGACAAAGTGGATGGGCGTGCTGCCTTCCTTGCGTTTGGTGAGGTCGACGGCGGTGATTTTGGGGATGACATCTCCGCCTTTTTCTAAGAGGACGGTGTCTTGTGTATGGAGTCCAAGGGTGGCGATCTCTTGGCTGTTGTGCAGGGTAGCCCGCTGTACCGTAGAGCCAGCGACACGTACAGGGCTGAGTTTCGCTACCGGCGTGATGACACCCGTCCTTCCTACTTGAAAGATCACGTCTTCAAGCAATGTACGCACACTATCGGGCTTGTATTTGTAGGCAATAGCCCACCGTGGACTCTTACTTGTGGCTCCCAGCTGCTTTTGTACTACTATTTCATTGACTTTGATGACCACCCCATCGATCTCCATGGGGAGTGTCTTCCTTTGTTTCTCGAGATAGGTGGTGTATTCGATGACTTCATCGATATTTTGACACATGCGATGGAGCTGGGAACGTTCAAAACCCCATTCGCCTAATGCTTTGAGTCGCTCCTCTTGCGTAGGGTATTCGACGTTTTCTCCTATCAAGGTATAGGGATGAAAGCTAAGTTCACGTCCTGCAACGATGGTGCGATCTAAGGTCTTCAACGTCCCTGCTGCGGTGTTGCGTGGGTTCGCAAAAAGTGGCTTTCCTTCCATCGCTTGCTTTTTATTGAGCGCCTCAAAAGCTTTTTTCGTCATAAAGACTTCACCCCGCACTTCAAAAGCTTCTGGTAAGTTCGCTCCTTGAATAGCAGATGGGATCGATGAGATCGTACGTCCGTTGGCGGTGATGTCATCGCCTTGGACACCGTCTCCGCGGGTGACGATATGGGTAAGGTCGCCTTCCTTATAGTGGATGCTTACGGCGGTGCCGTCAAATTTAGGTTCGCAAAAGTAGGTGATCTTTCGTGCTGGCAAGAGCTTCTCCATGCGTGCGGCAAACTGCTTGATCTCGTCGACGGAGTAGGTGTTGCTTAAGGATCGCATCGGGCGAATGTGTTTGCGCGCAACAAAGCCTTTGCTTAGCTTCTCCCCTACACGGCCTGTGGGGGAGTCTGCCCTTTTTAAGTCAGGAAAGTGCTTTTCTAACTTGGTGAGTCTTTCGACGAGCTGATCAAAAGCGTAGTCGCTGATAAGTGATCGGTTTTTTTGGAAGAATTGATCGTTGTAATAGTTGATACGCTCGGTCAACGTGGCGATCTCTTGGGCGGCTTTTTCTTTGGTTATATCTACTCCCATAGGTGGATGTTTGGCTATTTTTTGGTAAACGTTATTTAAAGATTCACTTTCCTAAGCAGTACGGTGAACAGGGCAAAGATACATCTTCCTATCTTACCAAAGCGACAAGTAGGCGATGGTTTCTTCTAAAGGGTGTCTCATGCGCTGTATCTGTCGGGAAAATCAGCGCTATACGACCCGATAGGGTGATTCCCTAGGTTTTGGAGCCTTACTAATTTGGCTTGTAGAAACATTTTTTTGTAAATTTGCACGGTATCCAATCTTCACACTTTATACGCTCATCATGTATGCCCTCGAATCTATGAAAATCCGTTTTGCCCCAATACTATTTTTCTTGCTCTCTTTCAGCCAAGGGGCTGTTGGTGCTTCTCAGACAAAGGTAAAAATCGTAATGAGCAAACAAGATATTGAAGCTGGTAAGTATGTTAATGTAGTAATAAAATATAAGGATGGAACAGACTTTCAAGGAGATGTAAAGGTCAATTTCAACGTCGAAAATAGGGCTTCCAAACCAACGCTAGAGCAACTGAAGGAGGAGTTCGCTGACAAGTATTCGTTAAAAACAAAAGATATTCTAAAAATGTACCGTAAAGATGAATCTGGGAAAGAAATAGATATTAGATCACCCGATGAATTGCAAAATGGTAAAAGCAAGATGATATTCATACAAGTTGCAAATAAAGATGAACTACAACCAGACAAAGGCGGAGATAAAAAGCCGATTCATAATCCAGATAAAGGAGGTAAGCAAGACCCAGACCTTCTTAAGGGGCTACACACGGGGCACTGGGTTGGCATCGTCGCAGTCATTTTGCTTCTCGTAGGGAGCCTATTTTGGTTTCTTAAGTCTACCCAAAAAGCCGCTTTGCCAGAACCTTGGCCAGAAGAGGATGAGAAGCCTAACAAGTCAAATAAGCCTGCGGAATATAAAAAACCTCACTTCCAAATAGGGTATCGATGGCGCTAGTTGCGAATGATAATCCTCTATGAGGACCTTTTTCCCTTGACTTTCTGGCTAAGGGCGTATATACCGCCACATACTACGATCACGATAATAGGTAAGACAGCCCACCAAAGGCTGAGACCTTCATTTTTATTATCTCCTTTCTTACCCTCCTCTTCTTCTTTTTTCTGGCTTGATTTAGTTTTTAGATACAACGTACTCGTTTTTGTTATACCAGCATAGAGGAGCATTTCATTAGTGTCTAACTCTTTATCATTGAAATATAAGGCTAGCTCATTTGCTTTGGGGATTGCTTCGTCGTTTTTTTCCATTTTTTGCACAATCTTCTCTTTCAACTTTACTGTTAACTGCCAGTTTTAATTTTATTTCTTTGCCATCCTCTAGTTGAACGGTGATCGGAACAAGTTTAAATATTATACTCACTTTAGTATCACTATTGATCCCTTCCTGCTGGAGCGTATTATTATCGCCTAACTCCTTACCCCCCAAAATTATCCGCTGTAGTTCTGAAGAGACACCTGTTTGTCCTTGTACAATCTTTTTCAGTTGTATAATCGTTGTCTTATCTACGTCTACACCCTCCTGATCAAATTCTCCAAAATCTCCTGCATTAATGGTGATGCTTACTGCCTGCATGCTTTGCAATCCTATAACGAGGGTACACAGAGAGAAGAGGATAAGTCGTTGTTGTCTTTGCTTTATCATGATCAGTCATTTTTTTGATTTACAATAAGCCAAAGATACGAAATATAAAAAAAGTATCAGCCATTTTCGTTGAGATTCTTTAGGTATTATCAGGTTTTTTCTCTCTCTTTTATTTATTAATCACTTTTCTAGTGTGCCTATTTTTTTGTAGAAATGGCTTTTTTCTTCGCTTTCTGGCGAAGGGCATATATATCAAACATACTACGATCATCGCAGCAGGCAAGACAGCCCACTACTCCTTTGATAAGACGATAACTACTTCTTTTCTGTTAAAAGATACCGCCTAAAAATGTGTGTCTGCATCATTGAAAAAGAAAAATCATGCCTATTATTTGCAAAAGTAATAAAATATAATTATTTCAGCATAGTGGTGATAGTGCGCGTAGCACGCAACCCTGACTTGTCATCCTGAGAAGGCTTTCGACATGTCGAAAGCCGCCACGAAGGATCTCTTCGAAAATGAAACACTACGCCCAATTTCCTAAATAACGTCGAATAAACGCTTGATACTCCCCCTAATACGAGCAGATCCCTCACGCTGTTCGGGATGACACCTTCTTGTTTGACTCGCTCGTCATTAGATTTTATTATTAAACTATTCTGATATAGAATTATTTTAAAAAGATCATTTTGCTAGTTGTTTTAGTCACTTCCAGACACACAAAATTTGACAGTACCATTAATTTTCATGGTAAATGGTTTAAAA
>JBCCFU010000045.1:0-9013 GCA_039029575.1 Bacteroidota bacterium
ATATTAGTTTAAATTTAAATTTATTTTGCCATCATGAATATTGTAGAAGTCTTCCTGAATCATCCTTTAATACCTCTTTTTATCGTTTCCAACCTTGTCATCAGCTGGTGGGCACACCGCAAAGCAAAGACAGGCAGCTTTGAAGATTACGCGCTGGCCAATCGGAATTTGCCGGTAGGTGTGCTGGTGATGACGCTGCTGGGGACACGGATAGGGGGTGGCGATTTAGCAGAACCTGATCATATATTCAAATATGGTATCATACATATTTTAATTAGTGTAGCTTTTATTTTATCCTTTCTTTTAACAGGTACTTTTTTTGCACCATCCCTTGTGTACTTTCCTGAATGTATGACTACGGGAGACCTGATGGGTAAGTTTTATGGTCGTACGGTAAAAATAATCACAGGCATTGTGGGATGTACATTTTCTGCACTGTTAATAAGCGCAGAAATAGAAGGTATTGGAGGTATCAGCTATGAGCTTTTGGGCATGACATTTAAGCACTCGGTGCTATTTTTTGGTTTTTTTGTCGTATTCTATAGTGTCTTTGGAGGGATGCGGGTAGTTAGCTACACCGATATCCTTCAGATTATAGCCGCCGTTGTTGTGCTTGGCTATGTAGCTCAGACTATGATGGAAAAAGTAGACGATTGGCATATTTTCAAAAACTTACCCGATCAGAAAAGCTTACTTTTCAGTCATCCAGAGTTCTTTTATCAGCTCAAGAGTGCGACCGTTTGGGGACTTTCTCCAGCTTATGTACTCTCCCCTCCCATTGTGCAACGCATGTTGATGACAAAAGATAAGCGGCAGGTGAGGCAAATGTGGTACAGCAGTGCCCTATTATATGGTTTTATTTTAGTACTTGTCACACTGATTGGCTTGGCTGCGATTGCCAATTCAGACTACTTTCGTTTGCATACAGGTTCCAACAATGTGCTTCTTCATCTAATAAAGTTTTTTTCTGAGGAAAACAGTTCATTGCGATACCTTATTTCCTTAGGGCTCTTGTGCGTACTGTTTTCTACCATTGATTCTTACCTTCATGCCATAGGCGTCTCTTTGGTACAAGATATCATCAATCCCTTAAAAGAGATTTTTTCAGATAAAACCCTACCTTCAAGTTCAAAAATAAACTATGCCAAAATAGGAGGTGCTTTCACTGGCATAATCGCTGTTTTTTCGAGTGTTATGGGAAACTCTCAACTTTTAGAGAATCATAATACACATACCATCGCATTGGTTGTGATCAATATCATAGCCATCCCACTGTTTATTGGCGTCTTAGGAATCAAGACAGACAATTACTCTTTGATGGGGTTTGCCATAATTTATGTAGGGAGCCTGTGTAGACAAGGCTGGGAAGGGTGGTATGTAGAAGAAAAGTTTTATGATAACTTCTTACTAGGGGTATTTTTAGGCCTCTTCGCCTACTTTCTCACGCACATTTATATTCACAAAGGCTTCGCTACCCTTAAGCGTAGCAAGCTGACAGTGTCTGAACGCCTATGGCTGCCAAGCTGGGAAGGGACGAGGAAGTGGCTAAGTAGTTGGCTCGCAGCGACTTTGCGCCTGCCTGTGATCGCTGACCGTAAAGTCGTCACGACACCGACGCAGTCGCTCGCTTTTAGCTTGGTGATGATCTTTTTGTATATGGTCTCGAGTGTGATCAACGCGCGAGGAGCAAACGAACAGCTCTATGAGATGACAACCGTACGTGGGATCGGCATTATCTTATGCGTGGGGCTAATGTTAGAAGGGATATGGTTAAAAGACCTCAAACCTTACTTCCCAATGTACTGGTTCTTTACGCTCTGGTACTGCTTGCCTTTTTCTGGCTCCCTCACTTTCTTACAAAATCATGGCACTTCCTTATATATGGGACAATGGATGCTGACCTTCATCATCTTAGGTGCCTTGGTGGACAGTACGACGTTTATAACTTTGAGTATTACTGGTATCAGCGTTGCTCTGGGAGTATGGTACCTCCTTCACAGTACAATCCCTAGCCAAGTGTACAATTTCACCCCCCTCTACATTTTCGTAGGGATCTCCCTCAGCATATTGCTCTTTTTCAGACGAAGAGAGATGTACAATAAAAAAAGGCTTGAGTGGAACCACATCGCAGGAGGGATGCTCGCACGTGATCTTCGAGGTACCGTACAGATGTTGCATGGCTCTGGGCTCATACTAGAAAATGCTTTTAAAGAAGGAAAACAGATGAAGGGCATCAACGGTAAGGAGGGCTACCACCTCTTGGAAGATCGCGCCCTTTTCCTGAAAAATGCTTCCCAAAACATGGTAGACAAAGCCCACTTCGCCAAGCATGACATCACAGGCTTCCTCGAATTTATGAAAAGTCAGATATTAGGTAAGTTCGAGCAAGGCCCCACCAGCATGAAAGAAGCAGCACAAGCAGGGACGAAAAAAGTGTCTTCTCAAATAAAGAAAAGGGTAAAGATCACATGCCTCCAAGACTTCACCGCCAAAACGTTGCCCGGGGTACTCCCCAACGCCATCAGCAGCCTGCTAAACAACGCCTCCACACATGGTGGGGCACAAAACATAGAGATCATCATTGACGCTAAAAAAAGAACCCTTACCGTCCATGATGATGGTAAAGGCATCCCTGCTGATATCTTGCCTAGTATCTTTAGACTCCAGTACAACAACACCAAAGAGGCAGAGAAAAGAGCCACAGGGCTCTCCTTTGTGCACATGGTGATGGAAGCTTCGGGAGGAAAGATCTTTTGCTACTCCAAGCATGGCATGAAAGGATCATTCACTGAGTTTGTGCTTGACTTCTCCAAACGATGAGGCTGCTAGTCTCTTTCGATAGGTCTCTATTCAACTTCTTCCATAAGAAGATACTGTTATCTTTAGATCCAGAAAAGAGGACATTATTGTCTGTATATAGATACATTATGCCTAAAACCTAACAGCGTCGTGTGCCAACGAAATTTTTGCTTTGATCACTGACTATGCCTTTGAGCTTGATCTACCTTTTACTTGGATATGGAAAAAATGATCGTATCGTCAAGTTTTCTTCCCTACGATGCATGCTGCCTTCTTGGTCGATAAAAGGATGTTTTTGTTGGAGATAACTCTCTTTACCTATAACTTTGCCCTGCATATACTTTCCACTTTAAATTACTAAACCATGAGATCTAAAAAGCGTACAAGAATCTTTCTCTTCCTACTCTCACTCTTTACATCTTTTGTCCCTCTCAACGGCGCTGATACTGATTCTATCTATGACTCTGATTTTATCTATGACTCCTATAGTGATAAGGAAAATAATATGCCCTTACCCATAGAGGAAGAGAAAAAACAGCTAGCTCTCTCTCCGCTTGAGAGTCAGAACGAATCCGAAATAGACAGACAAGAGCTCCATGAGGCTTTAAATGAATCATATATGCAGCCTTTGATTAAGAAAGCAAAAGACAACTTTGGACTTGTCCTTGACAACAATCGTTTGACACAAATAGCGCGCAACCTTCAACCTTTGATTGACTTTTTTAACACCTATAACGAAAGTTCCTTTGATGTGCAACCCTCACACGACCAGAATGGGAAGCCACTCAAAGCCCTATACGACTTTGAAGAAATATTGCAAAAGGTAAAAAAATGCAAAGATGAGTCCGACCGACTGTATACTTTTTCTCTGATTCTACTTGGGCTCCCTACGAAGCTAGTAAAAAGCGTAAATTTAATATCCTTAACTGAAATGCTAGAAAAGTATTGTGGAATGGAGGTCTACACGAAAGCGATATTCAATTATTATGATGGCATTGAAGACGTAGAGAACGTGTATCCCAAGCAAATTTATTATGATAAAAATATAGATGAGATCATTGATAAGCTGAAGTGTAGGTGGGAAGCTGTAAAAGAGAAGAGCTACAAAATAGATTGTTCTATTGTTACAAATATGGCCGTTTCGCCTGATGATTCCTTCCTACTTTGGATGCAAGGTCTTTATGAAGTGTATTTATTAGATATAAAGAAGACGAAGCCAGTAAGACTTATACGGGCTGAAGAACGCGTAAATGAACTTATCTGGTCACCTGACGGAAAATCCTTTGTTTGTTCTTCTGCTGACGGTTATGGTTATATATGGTTTTGTAATAAAAATAAGGATGGTAAGTTTCAACTAAACGAAAAGCTAGAAGTAGCTAAGACTTTTTTAACTGCTATCTGTTATACTAAGCATGGCCTTTTTGTAGGCGATGGTTTTGGACACCTACATGTTGTGAAGAACTTTGAAAAGGCATACAAAGTGGAAACGCTTGTTAATAATAACGATCACACAAAGCGTGCTATAACCAACGTAGTATCCTTGTCCAACAACTGTATTCTCTTCAATAGAGGAAAAAATATATGTATCTATGACGAGTGTAAAAAAGAGCTAATCTATACACTAAACAAAGATATAAAAATTCACAACATCAAGGCTTGTCCTAATGGCAAATACGTTGCATTTTCCTATGATACAATGCTAGAGATATGGTACTGGAATAAAGAGAAGAAGACATTAGGTAAGAAGCCTGTACAATGCTATACTAACTTATCTTCGAGCATTCGCTTTTTACATGATAGCCGTTTTATCTTTGCTGGAGGTTTCGATAGTGTAGTAATCATAGATATCTTAGGTCAGCGAAAGATAGAGGTAGCGAAGTCCACACAACTCGTGTATACGACTTCCTTTAACCAGTGCAATCGTTTTGTGACTGTGAACTTTGATGGCTTGAATGGTACGAGCTTTGATATGATGATAAACATTTGGAAACTTACTTCGAAAAGGAAGGAGTCACCAGGACTTGTTCCTTTTATCCTAGAAAGTGAGTGGGGATTGCCTATAGCGTCGTGTGAAAACGAAATTTTTGCTTTGATCACTGACTATGCCTTTGACCTACCTTTTAGCTGGATATGGAAAAAATGATCGTATCGTCAAATTTTTTTCCGTACGACACATGCTGCCTTCTTGGTCGATGAATGGGTGTTTTTTTGCACGTACCTCTCTTTACCTATAACTTTGCCCTCCATATCCTTTCCACTTTAAATTACTAAACCATGACATCCAAAAAACATACAAGAATCTTTCTCTTCCTACTCTCACTCTCTACATCTTTCGCCCCTCTCAACGGCGCTGACGTTGATTCTATCCATAGCGCTAGTGATAAGGAAGCTAGTACGCCCCCACTCATGGAAGATAACAGCCAGGTAGTTTCCCCTCCGCTTGAAAGTCAGAACGAATCCGAAGTAAGAAACAATGCTTTCTTGGAGCTAATGGAGCGCGAGCTTCGGCCTTTGATTGACTTTTTTAGAAACTATGAGAACAGCCCCTCTTGTATGCAATCCTCACACGACCAGGATGGTAAACCACAAAAAAACCTATATGCCTTTAGTAAAATATTAGAAAAAATAGAAGAATGTAACAATATATACCAATCATTGTATACTTTTTCTATAATTTTACTTGGATTACCTCCGCAGCAAATAAAAAGTGACAATTTGATTTTCTTAACAGACATGCTTTTTAAGCATTTTAAAATGGAAAACTACTACTTTAAAGCGGTACTTCAGAGTCATGGTTCTAAGAACGCAGAGGACATATATCCTAGTGATGTTTCTTTTCAGAACAATATGGAGAAGCTCATTGGTAGGCTGAAGCGTGAATGGAAATTCCTACCAGAGAAGAGCTACAAAATAGACGGTCGTATTATTGGAGATATGGCAGTTTCACCTGATGATACCTCCCTGCTTTGGTCTGAAAATTTTCGTGATGTATATTTATTCGATATAAACACGAAGGAATCCGTGAAATTCACAAGGCATGAAGAGCGTATAAGGCAACTTATCTGGTCACCTGACGGAAAGTTCTTTGTTTCTACCTCTTATTCTTACGGTTTTGTATGTTTTTGGAATAAAAAGGATGGAAGTTTAATAAAAAAGCTGGAAGTAGCTGAAGCTCGTTTAACTGCTATGTGTTACTCCAAGCATAACCTCTTTGTAAGCGATTGTTTTGGCAACGTATATGTTGTCAAGAAGCTTAAAGAAGAATACACAGTGAGAAAGTTGGTCGCTAATGACGATAAGAAGAAAGAGCCTAGAGGCGGCATGGTATCCTTGCCCAACAACTGTATTCTCTTCAGCAGAAGAAAAAATATATGGATCTATGACGAGTGTGAAAACAAGCTACAATATACAGTGGAAAAAAATATCAAAATTCGAAGAATGGAGGCTTCTTTCAATGGAAAATACCTGGCACTCACCGATGGCAAAACGCTAGAGATATGTTCCTGGGATAAAAAGAAGAAAGAATTGAATACAAAGTTTATACAAAACTATCCCCATTCATTTGGTTATATTAGTTTTTCACATGATAGCCGTTTTCTCTTTATTACACGTCCAGCTTATGGCATAGTGATCATAGATATCTTAAGGCATCGAAAGATAGAGATAACAAACTGTATAGGACAACGCCAGATCTTGTGTATTTCTTTTAACCATTGCAATGGCTTTGTGACTGTGAGCCGTAATAAGATGATAAGCATTTGGAAGCTTCCTTTGAAGAGGATGGAGCCACTAGGCCTTGTTGAGTTTATTGTAAAAAGAAAATGGAGATTGACTATAGCGTTGTGTGCGCAGGAAATTTTTGCTTTGATCACTAACTATGCGTTTGAGCTTGACCTACCTTTTAGTTGGGTCTGGGAAAAATGATCGTATCGTCAAGTTTTCTTCCGTACGACGCACGCTGCCTTCTCGGTCGATGAAAGGATGTTTTTTTTGGAGATAACTCTCTTTACCTATAACTTTGCCCTGTATATCCTTTTCACACTGACTTGCCACACCATGAGATCCAAAAAACCTACAAGAATCGTTCTCTTCCTACTCTCTACATCTTTTGTTCCTCTCAACGGTGCTGACATTGATACTACCCATAGCGCTAGTGATAAAGAAGATAGTATGCCCTCACTCATCGAAGAAGATGACAGCCAGGTAGTTTCTCCTCCGCTTGAAAGTCAGCACGAACCCGAAATAAACAGACAAAAACTGTATAAGGCTTTAGATAGATCATATATGAAGCCTTTGACACAAAAAGTAAGACGCAACTTTGGGATCGTCCTTGGCAACGACTGTTTGGCGCAAATAGCGCACAACCTTCAACCTTTGATTGACTTCTTTATCATCTATGAGTATAGCCCCTCTAAGGTGCAACACTCACACGACAAGTGTGGTAAGCCACTAAAACCCCTATATGACTTTAAAGAAAGATTACAAAAGATAAAAAAATGCAAAGATAATTCTGACCGACTGTATACTTTTTCTCTAATTTTACTTGGACTCCCTAGTCATCTAGTAAAAAATGGAAATTTGATATTCTTAACAGAAGAGATGGAAAAGTATTGTGGAATGGGGCCCTACGATAGAGCGAAATTGCAGCGTAATTTTTATAGAGATGTAGAGAACATGTATCCCAAAGGACCTTATTATCTGAGTCATATAGATGATATTATCGATGGGCTAAAGTGTAAATGGGAAGTCAAACTAGAAAAGAGGTATAAAGCAGATGATTCTGATCTTAGAGGTGTCGCAGTTTCCCCTGATGATGGCTACCTACTTTGGTTTGAAAATCGTAATGATGTGTATTTATGGGATATAACAAAGGAGCAAGCAGTGCTATGCCAAGGGAATAAAGGGGAAAAAGAGGGCATCATACAACTTATTTGGTCATCTGACGGAAAGTTCTTTTTTTCTAGCTCTTATGCTGATGGTGCTATAAGTGTTTGGAATAAAGAGCGTAGACGCTTAATACAAAAGGTAAAAGTAACTGAAAAGCTTTTTAATATTATGTCTCCTTCGGAGCATGGCCTTTTTGTAGCCGATCGTGATGGGCACCTATATGTTGTCAAGAAGTCTGAAAAAGCATACAAAGTGGAAAGGCTGGTTACTTGTAGTGATGACACAATGCCTATTATAAGCAACGTGGTATCCTTGCCCAACAGCTGTATTCTCTTCAACAGAGGAAAAAATATATGGATCTATGACGAGTATAAAAAAAAGCTAATCTATACACTAGACACAGGTAACGTAATTAAAAAGATAAAGGCTTCTCCTAATGGCAAATACGTAGCATTCTCCGCTTATGAAAGCCTAAGGATATGCCTCTGGGATAAAGAGAAGAACACATTAGATAAAAAGTTGACGGAATACAGTGCTCCGTCATGTTCGAGCATTCGTTTTTCACATGATAGCCGTTTTCTCTTCTTTACTGAACGTCGCACCAGTGTAGTGGTCATAGATATCTTACGCGAGCAAAAGATAGAGTTAGTGAACTGCAAAGAGCTCGTGAGCGTTACTTCTTTTAACCATTGCAATCGTTTTGTGACTGTGAACCGTCATAGAGTAAATAGTACGAACTTTAATACAATGATACAAATTTGGAAGCTTCCTTTATTAAAAAGGATGGAGTCACCAGGCCTTGTTGAGTTTATTGTAAAAAGAAAATGGAGATTGACTATAGCGTTGTGTGCGCAGGAAATTTTTGCTTTGATCACTAACTATGCGTTTGAGCTTGACCTACCTTTTACTTGGGTATGGGAAAAAAACAGCACTCAGAATGATTTTTTTTCATTTTTTACCTAGCTCAGAGTAAGCGGTACGTTTTAGAGACATCGGCGGTACCGTATTTAGGTACTGTGTCTGGTAACCGTTTAATTTTGTGTCATCTCTTAGCATGCGATGCTGAGGAGGGAGTATTTTTTTCAGAAGGTATCTTTTTTTGCACGTACCTCTCTTGACCTATAACTTTATCCTCCATATCCTTTTCACTTTAATTAATAGACCATGAAATTTAAAAATACTACAAGAATCTTTCTCTTCCTACTCTCTACATCTTTTGTCCCTCTCAACGGTGCTCACATTGATACTACCCACAGCACTAGTGATAATAGTATGCCCCCACTCATCGAAGAAGGTGACAAGCAGGTAGTTCTCTACCCGCTTGAAA
>JBCCFU010000046.1:0-8769 GCA_039029575.1 Bacteroidota bacterium
TATGAGTGAACTTAAACGCTCAATTAGAGGGCCTGTGCCTTCTTCCCTGGGTCTTTGATCTGGGTCAGAAGGTGTTGTGCGCGATGTTTCCTAAATTTTCCTGAGGCCATGACTCTTTTGGAGTTTTGGAGAGGCGAAAATGGATTGGGAACCCCTGTACTTTAGTGCAGGTGAGGATGTCAGTCTCTTGTTATAGCACCTGCGCTGACAGATATAGCTAGCTATAGAGGCTCTCTTTGCACAAGCATGTTGTCCGCGCATCAGCTGGGTCCAAGGTAAAAAAACAATTTTTTATTTTCAGAGAAAATAGGGGGCTATCCATCGCCACCCAAGCGATCTTTGATCCCTATGGATGGAGAAGTTCTCGTTGATTCATTGAAAATATCATTGCCTAAAGAGAAGTTTATTTATAAATTGCAGATTCCGACTTCTCTACGACTCCTATTTTGTGGAAAAAGGAACAAAATATAAAATTAAAAATCCGTAGGTATTTTGATATATATGAATTTAGGAATTCGCCATTAAAGAAAGTATATTTGCCACCGAACCCGTTGGTCTACTTGCCGAGAGTAGCCACAGAAAACGTTCTTAAAACGTCCAAAAGCTTTAATCCTAACAAACCACGTGATGAAAGAAAAGTTCCCCAACAGCTCTCGAGCGAACGAACCCATACTAGAAGAAAATTTGAAACGCTTTGTTTTATTGCCGATAAAGCATCCTGACATTTGGGCTGAGTACAAGAAGGCGGAAGCGAGTTTTTGGACGGCGGAAGAGATCGACCTTTCGCAAGACAGGATGGATTGGGACGGGAAGCTTAACGATGATGAGCGTCACTTTATCAAGCATGTGCTTGCCTTCTTTGCTGCCAGCGATGGTATTGTAAACGAAAACCTCATTGAGAATCTGATGGCGCAAGTACAATATCCAGAAGCTCGTTCTTTCTATGGTTTTCAGATCGCCATTGAGAACATACATTCGGAGGTTTATTCATTGCTTATAGACACCTACATCAAAGACCCTGCTGAGCGTGATAGGCTCTTCAACGCTATTGAGACGGTGCCATGTGTTCAGAAGAAAGCGAAATGGGCGCTTGACTGGATTAAGAGCGACAGTAGCTTTGCCCAAATTTTGATTGCTTTTTCAGTAGTAGAGGGTATTTTCTTTTCAGGTAGTTTTTGTGCGATCTTCTGGCTCAAGAAAAGAGGGCTTATGCCAGGACTTACTTTCTCCAATGAGCTGATCTCTCGTGATGAGGGGTTGCATACCGACTTTGCCTGCCTACTCTACCGAGATCATATCCAAAACAAGATGGATAAAAGAGTGGTGACAGATATCATCACTGAAGCTGTTGCCATAGAGAAAGAGTTTGTGACCGACTCGCTGCCCGTCGACCTTATCGGCATGAATGCGCGCGAGATGAGCCAATATATCGAATTTGTGGCTGACCGTCTGCTTACCCAGCTTCAATGCGAGAAAGTCTACAACGTAGAAAATCCGTTCCCCTTCATGGACATGATCTCATTGCAAGGGAAAACGAATTTCTTTGAAAAGAGGGTAGGCGAATATCAAAAGGCTGGGGTGAAGGACAACAGTAGTAATGAGTTCACCACAGATGCCGACTTTTAAAGAAACCTTGACCACCACGTGAAAGATACACTACTATGTTAGTTACCAAAAGAGATGGAAGACTTGAGTCTGTCCAATTTGACAAGATCACTGCCCGCATAAAGAAGTTATGCTATGGTCTTACCCATCATCATGTCTCTCCTACTGCTGTTACCCAAAAGGTGATCTCAGGTATCTACGACCGGGTCACTACCATAGAGCTAGACAACCTTGCGGCGGAGACAGCTGCTACGATGGCAACGAATCACCCTGACTACGCCATCCTTGCTGCACGTATTGCTGTCTCTAACCTCCATAAGAACACGAGTAAGTCGTTTTCTTCTACGATGAAGCGACTGTATACGTATGTAGACCCCAAAACTGAGAAAAGCGCCCCTCTTATCTCTAAGGAGCTCTATAACATTATCAAAGAGAATGCAGCGTTGCTCGACTCAACGATCATCTATGACCGTGACTTTGGCTATGACTACTTCGGCTTTAAGACGCTTGAACGTTCCTATCTGATAAAGATGAATGGTAAGATAGCTGAGCGACCTCAACATATGTTGATGCGGGTCGCTTTAGGTATTCATATGAATGAACTGGATGCAGCAATTGAGACCTATCACTTGATGTCTGAGAAGTGGTTTACGCATGCTACCCCTACCCTTTTCAATGCAGGCACGAATAAGCCACAACTCTCTTCGTGCTTTTTGCTCTCTATGCAGGGCGACAGTATCGAAGGTATCTATGACACGCTCAAACAGTGTGCCCAGATTTCGCAATCTGCAGGTGGTATAGGGCTCAGCATCCACGACATACGCGCGAAAGGCTCCTATATCCGTGGCACAGGGGGTACCTCCAATGGCATTGTCCCTATGTTGCGTAACTTCGAAATGACTGCTCGATATGTCGACCAAGGTGGGGGACGACGCAAGGGAAGCTTCGCTATCTACCTTGAGCCTTGGCACAACGATATCTTCGACTTCTTAGAACTCAAAAAAAACCATGGTAAGGAGGAGTACCGCGCCCGTGACCTCTTTTATGCTCTATGGATCCCTGACCTCTTTATGCAACGTGTCGAAAAAGACCAAGAATGGGCCCTTTTCTGCCCTAATGAAGCGCCTGGACTATCCGAAGCCTATGGTAAGAAGTTCGAACGCCTCTACCTCTCTTACGAAAAAAAAGAAGGCAAAAAACGACGCAGTGTCAAAGCAAGAGAGTTGTGGAAGGCGATCATCACCGCACAAATAGAAACAGGTACTCCCTATATGCTCTATAAAGATGCGTGCAACGAAAAGTCTAACCAAAAGAACCTAGGCACCATCAAATCAAGCAACCTATGTACCGAAATCGTCGAATACACCTCCCCTGATGAAGTTGCTGTCTGTAACCTAGCCTCTATCTCTTTACCTAAATTCGTGCTAGAAGATGGTACCTACGACCACCAAAAGCTCTATGATGTCACCTACATCATCACCAAAAACCTTAACAAGGTCATCGACATCAACTATTACCCTGTCCCAGAAGCACGCAATTCCAACATGCGGCACCGCCCTATCGGTATCGGGGTCCAAGGCTTGGCCGATACCTTCCTGCTGATGCGTATGCCCTTCGATAGCCCAGAAGCACGACAACTCAACAAAGAGATCTTTGAAACCATCTACTTCGCAGCAGTCACTGCTTCTAAAGACTTAGCTATAAAAGAAGGCCCCTACCAAACCTATGAAGGATCACCCGCATCCAAGGGTCAACTACAATTTGATCTGTGGGGTACTCCCCTTCCTTCCCGCCGATGGGACTGGAAGGGCCTTAAGCAACAAATTAAAAAACATGGCTTGCGTAACTCTCTCTTGATAGCGCCTATGCCTACGGCTTCTACCTCGCAAATATTGGGTAACAATGAATGCTTTGAACCCTATACTTCCAACATTTACGTTCGTCGTGTGCTTTCAGGCGAATTTATTGTCGTCAACAAACACCTACTCAAAGATCTCATCAAGCTCGGCATATGGAACGATCAGTTCAAAAACGAACTCATCATCGCCAATGGATCAATACAAAATATCCCCAACGTACCGGACAATATCAAAGAACTCTACCGTACCGTCTGGGAGATACCACAAAAGCATATCATTGAAATGGCTGCCGAACGAGCCCCCTTTATCTGTCAAAGCCAAAGTCTCAACCTACACGTCGCCAACCCTGATTATGGGAAGATCACCTCTATGCACTTTTACGCATGGCGAAAAGGACTCAAGACAGGCATGTACTACCTCCGCACCAAAGCTGCAGCTGATGCCATCAAATTTACCGTTGAACAAATACCCTCTTCCTTAACTACTGCTTCAAAAGAACCTACCCCTGAAGAAATTGCTGCTTGTGCTATCGACAACCAAGACGCATGTCTTCTATGTAGCGGCTAACCCTTATACCTCCTTTAAAAATGAACAAAAAACGTATTTACGACCTCATAAAAAAGCTGGCAACCCCCACCCTTATTCTCTCTACAGCTACTATCTTCTTTTTTCAGCCTTGGAACAAGAAAATAAGCCCACCAAAGAAGCAATCTCTTTACCGAGAAGTAAGCGAGCCCATCCCTCCACAAGAAGGTATCCTCATCAAACAACCCGATGAGACTTACTCTCAAAACACCTACTACATCACTACCCACCTCCCTATCTATATTCGAAGGTACTACCCCGAAAAAACTACAAAAAATCAACCAGCGCGCGTAGAATACCTTGTCTTAAAAACACTTGCTCCCACAATCAGGGATACAAATGATATGTATAGGTTGATTGAAAATGTCAATATTGAAAACAAAAAAAATGAAGGCAACCCCCATATGAGGTACGAACCCCAAGTATTAGAAAGCTATCAAACACCCGGAAATACCCGCGATACCATAGAAATACAGAGCCTAAGGATGAGATACCAGAAAAGGTACCTCACCCTAGGTGTCTTTCACCGTGTAGGTAACAAAGAACGCCTCGTCGGGAGAATCACCGTCGACTCTGTCCAAAAAAAAGGTGTTCCAAAAGGTGCCTACTGCTCCTACTATACTGGTCATCCCAATGATATCAAAGTAAAAGGTATCACCCGTCTCTCTCTTGAAGCTACCATCAACCACCTCATTGAAGTAGGTCATATCCCTAAAAAAGTAGAAAAAAATGTCAAAGGTAAAAAAAAGATGTTTTATAATAGAATCGTCCTTATCATCGACAAAAGAAATAAAAGAAGTAAAAATATCGCAGAAAAACTTCATTTTAAAAGATATGAAGCGGTCAAACGCTACCCTAGAAGTGAATGGAGATATCCTTGTAAAATAGAAAACGCTTATTTCTATGAAATATCTGTGGAAAACTGGATCAAAAAAAATCGCCGCCCTAAGGAAGTAAAGAAAAGACAGAAGCAACGTTAGTCTGTCGCGCTTCAACCCGACGTACGACCGTACGTTCAGGAATCAAAAAGACACCATCACAGCTTTACTTTCTTACTCACAAGGTCGTACGAGTGGTCAATCAGATCGTATATTATCTTATCTGAAAGCGTACCATCTAACAAGATGCTGTTCCAATGCTTTTTGTTCATATGCCAACCAGGGATGATGCTAGCATACATGCCACGAAGCTCAAGCGCTCTTTCAGGATCACATTTAAGGTTGATACGCTCAAAAGGTACCATAGGCGCTAGCGCAAATATTTTACCCCCCACCTTAAAGACCATATGATCTTCGCCAAAAGGGAAGCACAGCTCACTGCCGCTCTTTTTTTCACAATAAAGCTGAAAGTCGTGTATGTCCATTATCTCTTAAATAGCAAAGTTTTATACCTAAAGATACACCTTTTATCGTAAACTATACAACTACGCGACTTACTTCGCTCCTAATTTTTTAGCTACTTTCTCTCTTATAATGGCACCTAGTGACATAGTCAAGGTTTTTCTAGTAGATAATCACAGCTTCGAGAAATCCAGCACAAACTCGGTAAAAGATCCCTCCCCTGTCTTGGACGTCGTATCGATTTTGATATTGGAAGCCTCTAAAATCAGCTTCACGAACGCAAGGCCTACACCTTTACTCCTCTCACCTTCTTCGGTAGTAAAGCGGAAGGTAAAAATATTAGGGACTACTTCAGCAGGGATGCCTCTCCCATTGTCTCGTACACGCACTTTCCTTTCATCGCCATCTATTTGGATCACCATCTCAGTCGCCAATCCATGCTTAAATGCATTGAGCAGGAAGTTCGATAACACATTGTAAAAGAAAGGACGTACCATCATGGCCTGAAAGTCTTTTTTACATTCGACCTTCACCTCCACCTTAGATGTATACCTCTTAGGAAGCGTTAAAACGATGAAATCGATCAGCGACTTGATGTATACCTTCTCTCGTGGCACCTGCCCAAGCTCTTCACTTATCACATTTTCAAAGTGCATAAAATCGCGTTTCATCTCTTTTAACGCTTCATCTATTCCTTCTATCCCCTTTTTAAGGGAGTATACCTCCTCTTCTGGAATAAAAAAGCCATTTTTTCCTGCCTCGTTTTGGGTAGGAGTCAGCGCCGCGATAGTCTTTTCTTGGAGATAACACGCAATAGATATTTCTGAAAGCGGCTGTTTAGCTTCATGCGTGAGCGCTTTGCCAAACACCTTTTTAAGATAGAATTGTTGAGAAGTGTAAGTCTCGAAATAGTTTCCAAAGAAAAGGATACATAACGTCAATATCGCTAATTCAATATATGCCCCCACATGAATGATACTCGACAATCCATCTGGAAGCGCTCCATAGAGTACATACCATCCGCCCCATGCCAGTGATATTCCTGCAATGCTCATCCAGATAAAAGCCTGACTGCTGACTAAAAAGGCGAGGATGACAAAGCTTACAAAGAAGAGCATGGTGTGAGGAAAACCGTCATGTACACGTAAGAACGCCAACGTTCCACCCAGTGGCAGACAGAAGAATAGGGTCGTCAACCAATAGAGCGGGAAATAGGACTTCAGTCTAAGTGGCCAAATCCCTTCTACCATCAGACCTGCACACAAAGAGATACCGATAAAATAAATCACCGCCATAAAGTCAGCGTATCCTTCATCCTCAGCTCCCCCTATCCCACTGCTCAACCCATACAAAGCAAACATAAAGACGGAAAAAGTCAATGGGTAAGCAGGTCGTCTGCCTACCTCAAAACGGGCTAGGTCTGCTAAGTTGAACACCGACTGTAAGTATGCCACGATTTTTTTCTTTATTTTCTCCCAGCTGGGCTTCAAGGTCGTGTGCGCCGTGTAGTTTTTCCCTCGTTTGACCGTGGCAATCCCGCCGTTGACATAGATGTGGGTGAGAAAGTAGGCGAGGAGACCTAAGGGAAGGGCGATTAGGAAATAGTCCACATCTGCTCTATGCTTTAACGCCGCCCTCCATGGGAAAAAGAGCTTTTGTGCGTAAAATATGGAAAGATAGCTTGCTATGAAACTAATAAAAGAACGCTTGTCTGTTTTCAAGCCAATTACGCCTAGGATAAAAGGGATCGTAACGATTACTTGCAAAGATTTCATAGGTTTCAGAAGTACACGTCTGATATAACGAGCACTTGTATGCTCTATTTTTGATCCTATGGCTATAGTCACTATACCGATAATCAGAACAGTAATTTTCGAATAGTTTACTTGGTTACGTTCGTTGAGTCCTTTTTTCCCCAATAGATTTTGTATAGGCTCTAAAACATCCTTGACAGCGGTGATCCCCATGGTATGCAGTAAAGAGTCCATGGTAGAGAGTAGTATACCTATAATACTTAAAGCAATAAGTTCAACAGTGCGAGGATGTTTTTCAAATAAGTTTTTGATGAGATTAATAAATACGTTTTTGTTCTTCGCTAGTGCCCATGCTTCATTCTTGGTCATACCAAATAGACCCACCATCATAAACATTGTAAAAATAATTGCATACACCAAAGCACTGGTATACCAAGTGTGGCTTACACTATTTTTATCCCTAACCATCAGCATTCGATGTACCAAAGGAGGAGACATAAAGATATAAAAAGAAAGAAGAAAATAACCTAAAATCAATCTTGTGAGTAGCCAAAAATCAGGGTGACTAAAAATAGCTAACTTGTCAGGATATTGAAATTCTACCTGCCTAACCAATGGAGCGATCCCACCACTTTGTGCCATTATTTTTTGTACTACCCAAAATAACACAAACAACAGTAGCACCAACTGCAATACATCGGTATAGCTCACAGAACGTATACCCCCCAAGGTACTGTACAGTACTACCATCATTCCAAAGAATACTACTCCCATGATAAACGGCATACCTAATAGTTTCTCACTGATGATTCCGATAGATGCAATGAGTGAAATCAATAAAAATAAAGAAAAAAAACAATGCATTATGCCTGTCAATAATTGAGCTCCTTTGCCATACAATTCTTTCATCACACCACCTAAAGTAGGTGATTGATAAAAAACCAAACGAGGAGCTATCATAAATCCAATAAAAAACATAGAAATTATATAGCAAGCCAAATTTAGAGTGAAAGTAATGATACCAAATTCAAGTGTAGCATCCATCAAAGATAATTCTCTATCAGATACAAGGGTCGCCAGTATGGTCATCAGCAGCACCCCAGTGGGCAAGTTTCTGCTTGCCACGGCGTAATCTTCAAAGCTGTTCGTCGTTGCTTTGCGGTGCGCCCAGTAGCTGATGGCAAGGTTGGCGACGATAAAAAGAGGAATCAAAGGGTGATTGAGGAAGGTCTCAAAAATATTCATAATAGAAAGATTAAACTGTTTTTTAAAGGTATATATATAGATTTATTATATTTTTGATCAAATTACGAATAAAACTTTTTATCTTTTAAATATTAATCCTATTTCATAAATAAAAGTACGTGATAGTTTGTATTTTTACATATTTTATTTTTTTATTTAAATTTTTTTAAGGGATTTTTATCCCAAAAATTTACTTCGTCCCTAACTTTTTAACTACTTTCTTCTCTTTTAGTTGAGAGGTGTAAGTCTCGAAATAGTTTCCAAAGAAAAGGGATCTGTCGCAAACTTGATTTTATAGAGCTGTAAGAGTTAACTTTGGAGATTCAATTTAACCTCTGAACCCCGCTTACAATGAACCTATTTAAACACCGCCAATTCAAA
>JBCCFU010000047.1:0-8761 GCA_039029575.1 Bacteroidota bacterium
CAATCTTCTAGTTATTGTCTCTGTGTCTTGCTTTTCATCGATTCCTAATGCCTGAAGCAATCCAGAGATATCTGATTTCGTACTTATCAGGATTTTTAAGAAATTTGTAGGTGCTGGGTCCAAAGAGAATGTATAGTCACTTGATTTTTCGTTAGGAAAAAACCACATCTCAATGAAACCGTTGGCTGCTTGAGTACCTTGTAAGTTGGGGATAGAAGTAGCTAGCAGGAAGCCAGTCATCAGTTGTATCTTATTCATGAGGGAAAGTTATCTATATAGAAGGGTACAAAGTTAGCTAAAAAATTTATTTTACTTTTTTTTTGTTTTTTTGCTTTTGCTCATGAGCTTATATACGTACCATGCCAATACTACTATGATGACTGTAGCAAAGATGGTCTCTTCCATCTCTTCTGCTTTCTTCCTTTTTTCTTTTCTCTCTTCCTGCTTTTCTGCCTCTTGCTTAAGTGTAATAATATTATTTATCACGTTATTACCATTTTCATCGAGAAAAAAATCTTTATCTTTTTGATATTTGTTGTTATACATCTCTTCGATGGCTTCGTTTTTTGAGTATAACTTTATTCCTGGTACAGTAGGCTCGTTAACTAATATATGTTCTAAACTACCATCTGGAGAATTAGAAAGATCATTTATACGGTCATTAGGAACTATATAGAACGATGAACCATTCTCTCTTGAAGAGACTTTAATAATCAGGTTAGCGTAACCCTGTTGAAAGTTGACAAAATTATTATCTATTCCTATTCCCCATTTTTCAGTTATTGTCTTTGCTGTATTATTAAAATCTACCATCATCTTGACGTATCGTTCAGGTTCAAATAAGTTACAATAATCTGTGGGATACGTTCTGTCTTGGAAGTAACTGTTCATTGCCATTCGATTTGAGTTGTCTTTTTTAAAGACCCAAAGCTCGATATAGGTTTTGGGTATGGTATTCAACGCTGCAGCATGCAGACTAGGCATCATGAGGACTGTGAGGGAGAGGCTGGCTACTATCCGTATCTTATTCATGTAGTGTAAAATTGTGTATCTTTTGGCTAGTTTACCACAAAGGTAGCAAAGGGAGGGGGATTTTGCAATTTTTGTACCTTCGTCGGCGTTGGAGAGGAATTATTAGGATGGTTGACTGATAAGAGTTCCGTCTTGGTTCGCTAAAGGTTGCTTTTAGTCTTTTTTCTGGCTTTTAATGTTGTTTTTCATACTTTCTATTTTTTGGGTAACTTCCTCAGTTACCTCAAGAAGTGGCACTTGTTCATATGTAGGATTGCTTCCTCCATAATTATTATCAGACCCGACAAAGGCAATAACAGGTTTCGCAATATAATCGCAAACTTCTTCGAGCTTATCACTACGGTTATCTTCTTGAGACTTTTTTGTGGCTTCATTGAGAATATCATAGAAGTTACCATAACTAAGACCAATTGAATAAATAATGTTAGGATCTTCAGTGCTTACGGCGTTGATAACTCTCGTTGGAACCCCGTAAAAGTCAACATCATAGCCAAAATCTGTCTTTTCAGCATCTCCAGGGGGAATATGAGCTTTTTGAAAGTCCTCAAAAGTTTTATTGGGCTTCAATTTTCTTATGAGTATAGAGACTACTGCGGGTGTTTTTTCTCGATAATTAGTAGGTCTTTTGAATAATTTTTTCATGATCAGGGAGGAGTCAAAGTTGGTGTTTCTCCCAAGATAAACATAACGCTCAAAAGACCAAAATTTTCTTACCTTCTCAAGGTTTAAAGGAAGAATAAGGGAGTTATTAGTGAAAGGTTTTCGGAGAGAAGAGCAAGCTGAAGAGGCGATTAAGTGGTCTTCTTTAGATGGGTGGACTTTCTACGTTGTATTTATGGACGCTAAGATGATGTTGTCTTCGTTTTTCTATGTTTTTAAAATGGTGAAAGCAAAAGAAGCACTCGAATGGTTTTTCGCTTTCATGGATAGTGGAGTGAGCGGCCAGTTTTTTTCTTCTATTAAAGGAAAGACCACATTCATGACAAGGGTAGGTTTTTTTTTGCGAGATAAAGAGCGGCTTACGTGCTTACCCTTGCTTTTTCTTTGGAAGGATGGCTGGGTGGTTTTTGGATGTTGAGGAGTGACTTGGGGAGAAGGTATCACTATTTGGACGGGTTGTGTGGATAAAGAGGGTTGGAGGTTAGTATTATTGTACGAATGAAAATTCAAGGTTTTTTGATAGTATTGGGGGAAAATATCTTGTAGTGATTTAATGATAAAATCGGCGTTTTTATTGCTTTTTTCAAAGCTAGTAGTACTGATAAGGTCGATAAGCGAACATGCTAAGGGGTTATAGCTACTTTTTTGAAGAGAATATTCTTTGCTGGCAAGAGATAGGCAAGATAGGATAAACTGTTCTTGACTCTGAGGAGGATTGCACATAGGGGGGGCAAAATGGTTAGAAGAAAAAAGCCCATGATTGGTTGTAGAGGGTGGTAGAAGTCTAGGTTGGGAATGTTGTAAAGTCTTTGTATCCGTTGTATCATCGTCATGACAAACCTTGGTAAGGTCTGGCGACGTAACCTCCATGCTTTGGAGGGGCAAGCAAACGAATAAGAAAAAGGGGAATGGGGCTAATTTCTTTCTAGTCATCATAAAAAAGTCAAAGATTTCATGGAGAAGGGATCGTAATGCATGTATAGTATGGTCTCAGGCAATAGCTGGGGTTATTAAAACCTGCCTAACGCACCTTTTAATGGTGGGCTGGGTAGGTCTTTAATTTTTTTTGTATGAATGTATATAAAAGTCTCTGTGTTTACTTATTTCCTTCAGTATCATCTGTTTCCTCTCCAGAAGCTTTTTCTTCTTCATTATTGTCATTTGCAGGAACTTGTTGTTGTTCATTATCGCCTGTTTGTTCTCCAGGAGCTTGTTGTTCTTCAGCTACTTTGCTACTACCAAGGATCTGGTCACTGAAGGTAAGGGTTTTGTCAAAGAAGGCGAAGACAAGTGTGAGCCTACCATCATAATGAACATGCTACTAGTGGTTACTAGACGCCCTGTGCTCCATCCCCAAGGTTTGTATCATACTTCGTGCGCTTTCTTGTTTCTTCTGAGTAGTAGAAAATAGATCTTTGAGCTTCCCATTATCATCAAGGTACTGAGGATTGTTAGTTTTTTTGTAATAATCTAAATCTTCTACTAAGGCGTTCGAAAACTGTTCTCCGAGGGTTTTTTCTTTTTTTATGTGCCCGATCTGCGTACGAGAAGTCATTAAATCTCCGTTAGTAACCCTGACCCACCATTCTTCGTTGATATCGATGTAATTTATAAGTTTTGAACCTTTGGTATCCTTCGGTAGTAAATATGTTCGCACTGGATTTTCATTTTTATGAATAACAGTTACATGAAGATACTTTTTCCCAGACGCTAAGACCGTCTGTGTCGTTGGTATGCTAGCAATGCAAGCAGTGAACAAGAGGGTGGTGTATATACTTTTTCTGCTTTTATGAGGTGTTATCATTGCAGTTTTGATTTAATGAATTAATTGAGTGGATGTGCAAATGTACAAATTTTTTTTGAGATAAAGAGGTAAGCTTTCTGATGCGAAGGCACAAATTGAGTTGTTAACTGACGCTTAGGGGAAAATCCACGGATGATAATTAGTAATTCATTGTCTTATTTTTAGTCCTTTTTGATAAGGCTGCCTTCATCGAGGTAGAGCTTACCATTGTTTTTTATTGAAGGAAGCAAGAGGTAATGTTTATCAAAACCTTCTTTTATCTCTGTCCAAGCGAAGATAGGCAAAACGTGATATTGTTCACAAAGGTTCAGCAATCGTTCGATGTTTTCATTGTCAACGGCTCCTATTTCATCGACATAAATAACCAGGCGGTTGGCATGCTTACCCACAAAAAATTGCTTGAGGAGCATGAGGAATAGGAAGACACGGATCATCTTGTCTGACCCCTTGGACTGCATTTGTTTGCTCATGCTGAGAAGCTCCTTTCTGCCGTCGCGCTTGGTAAGCTTGAGTTGGAAGTGAAAGAGGTCTTGTAGCCTGACGCTCCGATTTTCGTTGATATAGCTACGCAACAGCTCTAAGCGCGCAGACTGTTCCGTGCTTTCCAAGAGAAGGGGCGTACCTTCTTTGAGACGGCTGATCTGTTCTAAGTCATTGAGTAGTTTAGGGATATCTTGTATTTCAAGTTCGATTTTCTGAATATCGGAGATATGGTAGCTATCAAGTCGGCTGCTAAGAGCTTTGACATACTTTTTGAGTTCGTAGTAACGTTCTAAGAAAGATTGCGTAGGGTTGACGAAAGTGTTGATGACACCATCGATGATGCTCTCTCTTTTTTGATGGAAGGCGCTGATGCCCTCGTACTCTCGTTCTAAGGCCTTGATTAAAGTTTCGGGGTCATGAGTGACTTCTTGCTCACTTGTTTTTGCTTTGAAGTAACTTCCTAGCTGTAGGAGTATTTTGTTCATTTGTCTTTCAATTTCAAGATATTCATCGTCATAAGACTGGAGGCTACCATCGATGACTTGATACAGCTTGGCTAGACTCTTCTCTGAGGTCAGTTGTTCCGTGACAGGCACTGGAGGAGATTGTTTAAGGAGCTTTTCTTTCCATCCTTCATATTTTTCTTTGTTGGCTAGTGCTGTTTTATACTCTTCTTGACATCGGTTGAGGGAGGCCAGTGCCTTTTCAATATCTTTCTGTTGCGCGAGAAGATCGGTATCGTATTTTTTCTCTTGCGCCCTATGCTTTTTAAGCGTTTTTTCTATCTTTTTTTGCTCTTTGAGGAGGACAGGCTTGGTTCTTACTTGGGTGAGCAGCTGAAAGCGTTGGAGCCATTTTGCTTCTGAATGAGCAAGGGCCTCTTGGTTGTCAAGAAGTTGTTGGACGGCATGGGCTGCCTCTTGAGTAGCTTGGAGTTTCTCGCGAAGCTCTTCAATAGTGACAAAAGGTTTGTTCTCTTTAATAGATGAGATATCTACTTGACCATCGAAGAGGGTAAGTACTTTTTCGAGTTCGGTGACTTGCTTTTTAATGGCCTTTTTAGGCAAGTATAGTAGCTCTTGGCTTAGGAGCGTATTGAGGCGTTGACGCACCTTCGCATCAGCAGAGATATGCTGTACCAGTGTGTTAGAGAAGTTATTAATCGTACTTTTCAACGTGTTTGCACGGCTCTGAAGCTGTTTGAGTTCTGCTTGGAGCGTCTTTTTGTCTTTGGGTTTAGAGGAATAGCCAAACAGTGCCTGTTTGATTTGTTGTTTTTCCTTTTCTAGGTTTTCTACTTCAGTGACCAAGGCATTGAGAGCGAGTTTAGTGTCATAAGGGGCAATGACTGCAAACTTTTTATCGAGTGAAGCGAGGATCGTTGTTTGTTGTTCGACAGCACTTTGCGCACGCCCCTTTTCTTGCAATAGCTTCTCTCTTTGCATGTTGAGTTCGGCAAGCTGCTTTTGGAAGGTTTCTTGCTCTTTTGCTTTGGCTTGAATAGCTTCTTTGGCTTTTTTGATCGCTTGTGGATAACACTGTAAGAAGGTATAGTGCGTTTTTCCTAGGTTTTCTTGCTTCTCTTGAAAAAGGGTATATGTTTTTTTCAGGTCATCGAAAAGAGGGCGCACAGTTTGTAGCTTCTTCATTTTGCTGGTAAGCTTTTCGATATCATCAAAGTGGGTGCCACTCTCTTCGAAGACAGTCAGGTCGCTCGTGTTGGTATTCGAGGAGACCATGATCATTTTGACGAAGTCATCGGAGGACAACTTGTTGGCATGGATCAAGTGGCGGTATATTTGCATAAACGTTTTAGATCGTGTCCTTGTCTTATTGTCCCTTTGCTGGTCTTCTTTGGAGAGCAGGAGGACAGGATTATCGGTTCGCTTGTCGCTGTAGACCTTATTGTGAAGTTGTTCGCGCGTCAGTTTCACCAAAGAGGCCCCTTTTTCTACGAATTGATTTTCTACTTCCTTGAAAGGGCGCACCATCTTGCCTCCTTCGAGGTCCTCAAAAAAGATATTCTCATCATACGCATGCTTCACAAGATAGTATTCAAGTTCATTTTCTTTGTTGCGCTTGACGATGATACACTCATAGGCACTGCTTTTGATTTCAAAGACGACATAGCTTGTATGGAGGTTAGGGAAGTAGTGCTTGAGCGATTCTTTCAGCGATTTGTTGGCTTCAAAACGCATCTGCTTCACGTCAGTGATGTAAAGGAAGTTGAGGGTATTTATCAAGGAGCTTTTGCCGATGTTGTTCTGACCCACAAATTGGATGCTCGAGCTATCTCCAAGAAGGATTTCTGCCTTTGTGTAAAGCTCGGAGTTGATAACAATGATTCTATGTAACATGGTGATAAAAAAAAGGAGTATATGATAGGGCAATAATAAAGGTTATTTCTAGGCTGTACAAGTGATTGGCTAATACACTGGGAAAAGTTGTAAATAATTAATACATTTGCAACCAAACCCAAGTTATATGAAAACTCTGTCATCTACTTTTACCGCCATCTTTTTACCTATTTGTATTGCCATTACGCCGCTAGCTGCTGCGGAATCTGAGACTTTTGAACCAGACCTTAAGGGATTTTACGACTATTTATGTGAGACATGCAATGATTGGTGGCGTTCAGATATTTCACCGCTTATTGAGGAGCTAGAAAGTCATTACGATCTTCAAAAGATTGATCTCATTGATGACAGCACGTGGGAGGATTTCTCTGAGAAAGTAAAAGAAGCTTTTCAACCTTTGAATGAACTTTTTAGGCTAAAGGAGCGATTTTTTTCTAAACCTGGACACCATGTATACCATTCTTTAGTAGATAAAGAACTAGCAAAAGATTATCAGTATATTCAAAAGATCTTGTCCCAATGTGAAAGCAAAAAAAATGACTTTTTAACCTTTGTAAAAATTTTATATTCGCTGCTTATGAATTCTTTATTAGGAAAAGCGTTGATCTTCTCTTCAAACAATAACTCTACAAAGTACAGAAAAATATGGGAAGAGATGCATCGCTTGTTTCGTCTTTGTGACGATTTCTTTGCATTCGATTCTTCGTGGATATGTTCACTGTTAGATGACAAAATGTCTCAGGCAAAAAAGATAAACTTCGAAAGACATCTCAAAAAAAAGTATCAGAATGAGATCAACACTTTAAAGAACGCATTACATCCATGTATAGAAGCAAAAGTCATGCAAGAATTCACCATAGAAAGAGAACATATAAGTCACCATATTAACGACCTCAAACCTTCGTACAAAGATTGCTACATGGCTTGTGCTCATGGCAGTACACTCGTCATATTTGACAGACTAAAAGGGAAAAAAATACTAAGGAAAGTAGGTAAAGATCCTGAGGATAACATGAACCGTCTGAACTGGTCTCCCCGAGAAAATACGCTGATCTACACAAATAGGTATGGATATATATTTATGTGCAAGGTAAGCGACGACCAAGAGATAACGAATGAAGAGCCCTTAAAAGTATCGAAAGAAAAGTTACTCGATTTAAAGTTTTCAAATGATGGAAGGTTCATTGCAGCAGCAGGTTATGATAAGATGATATATATCTTGCGAGCAAGCGACCGAACGGTTTATGAAGGGATCAATTCACCAACAGGCAAACCAGCGTGGAGCCTTGCATGGTCACCACATGATCGTTTCTTGGTTCTAGGGAATTGCTCTTCGGTCATTTCTATCCTTGACATGAGAGACTATCTAAAAAATTCCCTTTCCAACCCAAAGGATATAAAGTTAATCGAGCAAAAATCGATTAGTTTGGTTCATAAAAAAAGCTTGTCACTACAATATTCTCAAGATGGTCGATACCTTTTGGGAACAACTCACAACCAATTCATTGTCTGGCCGTGGAAGGCTGAAAAATGGAATGTCGAGCATAAAGATATTCGAAACAATACGTCGATCTCTAAAAAAGAAATCAAAGGCAACGTTCAAGATGATAGTGAGAACGAGTCTTCAAACTTTCTGAAGGACGTTAGTTTGAATGGACAAAAGCCTTTAGTACAAGGACTTTTCAACAATAATGGTTGTTCAGGTTCAGGTATCAGCTATGACCCTAAGCATGAATGCCTACTGTTGGCTGGCAATTACAAACTGGAACTATACCTCCTTAGATCTGGGCAAAGGATGATGATAAAGAATGGTACGCCTCGCTTTGGCGATAGCTTCGCTTCGACTGGCTTTTTTAATCATTCTTCTCGCTTCTTCACAGCACATAGTAAGATAATAAAGATCTGGGAAGTAACCCCTATGTATTCGAAGGCTTTTATCACCGGTTGCATTCGTGAATGGAGGCAGCAGGGCGCGGAAAACTTCCCACAAGAAATTTGTGATTACATTCATAGCTATCTATTATTTAGTCTATCTCATTGGTGCTGGAAAAATATACTATGATAGAAATGTAAGCCTCCTTTATGCATCAGCGTCCATTAACGTGCGATGCTGATCCGTGAACTGGTGGATATTCCTAGCCACTTCATGGCGGGCGACCGAAGAGAGTCAGCCAAACCACGTGTTGTCTTTTCGAACCAATGAAGCAAACGCTTCGTTCGCTGAGCCTCCGCGAAAAACCTCCCAGAAGTTGAAACACTAGGCCCTCCCCTTTATGCATCCTTTCTGTCCTAGGGTAAATTTCTAGTCAAAAAGAAAGTACTTCAGGGTTGAGTTATATATACTTTCTGACACAGAAATTTACCCTAGGACAGAAAGGATGCATAAAGGGGAGGGCCTAGTGTTTCAACTTCTGGGAGGTTTTTC
>JBCCFU010000048.1:0-8700 GCA_039029575.1 Bacteroidota bacterium
CGTCCATATACGGGATAGATAGGTGCAACATTTCTTGCCCAGCTAAATAGGTTACTATACGTAGCAGAACCTACATTCTGGGAGAGAAAGAAGGCTGCCCTGTAGGATGATGGGTAGGAGAAGTCGATGGATTGTTTGTGGGGTTAGTAGTAGTGATTGTAGGCGAAGCTGAAGGATTATTTGTAGGTGGTATGGATGGTGTCTTGGAAGGAAATTTCGTGGGGTTAGCTGTGCTTAGCGTAGGGGAGAAAGAAGGTTGTCCTGTGGGATAACGGGTAGGAGAAGTCGATGGGTTGTTTGTGGGGTTAGCTGTAGTGATTGTAGGCGAAGCTGAAGGATTCTTTGTGGGTGGTATGGACGGTGTCTTGGAAGGGAATTTCGTGGGGTTAGCTGTGCTTAGCGTAGGGGAGAAAGAAGGTTGTCCCGTAGGGTGATGGGTAGGGGTAGCTGACGGATCTTTCGTTGGATGAAAAGTTGTTTCCGTAGGGGAAAAGGAGGGACCTTTAGAGGGATGCTCAGTAGGGAAGCCAGTCGGATCTTGTGTTGGATGAGAGGTTGCTTTAGTAGGGGAAAAAGAAGGTTGATCCGTGGGATGGTGGGTAGGAGTAGCAGAGGGGTTGTGAGTAGGTGAGCCAGTGATGCTCGTAGGTGACGACGTAGAAGGTGTAGGTGAAACCGTCGGTATCATGGTAGGAGAGGCCGTTTGCAGGCATTGAGAAGATTGGTAAGAAGGGCTTTGCAGCACAGGGTAGTCAACGGTATAGAGGGAGGGGTTGGAGAAAGGTATGATGTCTACCGTATCGCTGATATTGTAAATAGAGAGTTGGTTTTCACCCTGATTAACGAGGCCAGGGTTGTCTAAAAAGTACATAAGAAAGGTAATCTGCGTTATAGTAAAGCTAATAGTCGTCCCACAGTCTGCGGAGCCGTCCCCTTTCAATAGAGCGACGATGTTTTTATCGTCACCAGTACCCACGTTACCAAAGCCTCCTACGAAGTAGTCGCCTTGAGGGGTTACCTTGACATCCCGACCATAGTTGACACCGGGAAGGTCGAGTTGTTTCCCAAAGTACTCCGTACCATTGGCTTTATAAAAAACTCCCAAAAAGAAGTTCTCAATCTGGTATAGTCCTGTGATCGCAAAGACATCGCCATTGGCTACGACCCCATACGCTTTGTTGTAGTTAGAATCGGTGATCTTCATTAAATAGTTAAGGGTGCATGAGGGAGAGACTAACCCATAGATAGCATCGCATAGTTCATCTCCACCCGAGTCATAACATCTATACCCTACAAAGACGACACTGTCATCGCTAAAAGCATCTGCATCCATCACAAATGTCCTCCCAAAGGTAATCAAACGACGTATACATAAGGTGACACCATTATTGTCAAATTTTACAAAGTTGCCATACTCGCCATCATTATCAGTGTATTGGTTATCTGTATACCCCACTGCCATCATCCCCCCGTTTAACTCTACCAAACCTGTGGGATGGTCTTCTAAGAAACTTTCATCTCCCATGCCCCGTATCCATTGCAGGTTTCTGCTGATGGGGCTGTCAAACTTAGCCACCGCCATGTCTTCGTCGTCGTCGTTGTCATCTGCAGGATCGCTATTCTGGTCTTTATAGTTTTCAGTTTCAAATAGGATGGCAAAGCCGCCATCACTTGTTTTGATGATACGCCGACAGCGATCATTCTCACTGTTTCCCAATGTTTCGACCCATAGAGGTTCAAGGGTAGTCGCATTGGAGCCTGAAAAAAAGGCTTCGTCTCTACCATCTCCGATATCAGTATCAAATTCACCACATGTAATAAGGACGCCATCTACAACGATCCCCCCGTCTCTAGTATCATGCCTGTCAGTACCTATACCTTTGGATATCTCCACATCTCCGTTGATAGGGTTGATGGCATAGATGGTCCCTAGGGCATGTAAGTGGGGCGTACCTGCTCTGCTCTCATTATGGTTATGTCCTGTACCAACCGCATATAGCTCCCCGTTGGGTCCGATGATCACGCTCCTGACTTCATCATAACTATCCCCCATTTCGCCTTCAAAAATGTTAATAAAAGAAGTAGAGGCGGCTTGGCTTTCTGAGGTACGCATCGCATACAGTAAGAGCATGCTCATGGCAGTTTTTTTTATACCGCTCATCCAGCCTCCCATGCATTGGGAAAGACTAAAGGCTTGTAGGGATGATGCGCTGCACACACACCACAAAAGCGATGTCATATAGAGATGGCGTAACCTTTTCATGGCAATAGATATTCAAGAACTCAGTGAAAAATATGTTTCTGATCTCCGATTCATGGAAATGCAGTACACTAATTTATAAAAATTTTTATTAAAAAAGTAAAAATTCAGCGGCAATCCTTTTCCTTTTGACTATTCTTGACGATCTAAGGCCCTTTTCCCTACCAGTGCTGTTGCCAAGATGTATGGAGAAAGGTAATAACTTCACGCCATCGCAGACAGGCGACAAAAACGATACCATAGATCCCCCCTATAAAATTAGAAAGAGATTCCCTCCCTGTAGCGCTATTTCTTGCTAGAAAATTCCACAATAGATACAAGGTAAGAAATACAATCCCAGGAATGTCTATGGGAAGAAAGAAAAAGCCAATAGGTAGATAAGGAAAGTAGACGATGGCCACCGTCATCATCGCTGTGACACCAGCAGAAGCGCCTATATGATAGTAGTAAGGATCTCTTCGATGTTGAAAGAGTAAAACGAGGCTTGCCGACAAGATAGCACCCACATAGAGCAAGACAAATAAGGCTCCACTCCACTGGCCACATGTAAGTTCCAGACAACGACCAACGAGGCGAGAAAAAGAGTAGAAAACATATAAGTTAAAGAACAGATGCAGCAAGTCAATATGTACCAAACCTGCAGTCAAAAGTCGGTACCATTCCCCATGAAAATACGTACTATAAGGATGTCCAATCCATGTATTTCTCATCTCTTCATTCATCCATGCCACTACGCTTATCAGCAAAGTGCTCAGTATAATAATATATATGATGTTGTCAATAATCTGGTACATGGTAGCAAAGTTAATAGATTATTGACCATTTATTGAGGAAAGTGATCTCATGCGAGTCAGACAAAGGAGTCATCACGTCAATATCATTGCGGCTTTCCAAAGGAAAGGGATCTTTTTTAGTAGAGCAAAAGTAAGTATCATCAAGCTACTATTTATGTTTAGTCAAAAGATAATAAGAATTTTAGGACTTTCTGGACATCTCTTTTTTTAAGGTCTTCCCGGAAAGCTACACTCTTCTTGTCTTCTGTCAAAAGAAATTCTCTTTCTTCTTGTAATTTCTTTAAATACTTTTCAAAAAATTCATCACGTACATATATCAAAGTGTGTAAAGAGGTTTTTTTAAGCGCTTTATCAAGTTGTTTGGGTGAGATATCGAACTCTTTTTCAAGGTCTTTTTTGCAAAGTATTATACTATCTTCGCCTGGCATCCCTTGTCGCCTGGTACGACCTCTAAATTGTGTTTCTTGGGACTTGTTTTTTGGTAAGAAAGTGGAGATGATAGGGACACCGCCACATTGCTCATTGATGTAACTCTCATAACAACGGAAGTCTGTACCACGGATAAAGCTTTCATCACAGAAAGTGACTTTATCGGGTAAGGTTGCGTTTTCGATGATCCTCTTTTTTTCATCATCAGAGAGGTCAACGGTGAGGACTTGAAGGTTGTTCGCCCCATAGTTTGGTTGGTCTTTGCTCTCTAAAAACCTTTCTAACACTTTGGTTTTAAAGAAGACAATCACACAGCGATTGATAGACTTTTTAAGAAGTTGCCCGATGCCATCCCTGGTACGTTTGTTTTCGATCTCTTCTCGGATACCTTTAAAGTAGTCCTCTTCGGTGTCAAAGAGTGTGATAGGTAGTTTATTGGGTATTTGTTGAGTTTTATATATGGAGGGGACATAGGTGTATCGTTTGATTTTATAAGAACATGCTATCTCTCCTTTAATTATAGGAGAAAGTTCTTTAAGCGTGCCCGTGACTCCAAGTAAAAGAGAATATTGCTGTAAGTAGGCTGTTAAGGAGTAAGAGCCATAGCTAACTTGGAAAGCTGTACTCTCTTTAAGCCTATCAGGATCGATTTGGGAGTTCTCTTTATTATATTCATGGAAATAGGCCCACATTGTCTCATATCCATGTTGAAGGTTGACACATATTTTATCTCCATCTTTGTAACCAATTTGCCCTTGATATACACAATACTCATGAGATATAGAGTCTTTGTTAAGCTCTTTAATCAACTTTTTGGTTTCTGCTTCTACGAACGCGGTCCATTTAGGAAAAGCTGCGCAACAAGCTTGATATGCTTCGCTTTGTTTTACCTTTTCCAGCGTAAGGTTGTTATCTTTTTCCTCCCAAAGATAGTGGATCAATTCAGTGATGGTAGGATCTTGAAGCCCTTGAAGAAATTGATAAACACAACCAAAACATTGAACAAAGAAAATATCTACCTCATCGATCAGTAGGACAACTTCTCGATCCCTAGTATAAGAGGAAGTACTGGGAGGAGGGAGATCCTTCATAAGGGCTTCTATTTGTTCGTAAAGGCCTCCTTGCCTTAGCATTTCTTCTTCAAAAAATGTATCTATATTTCCGTAATAAATAACAGGTTCTTTGGAAATTGCACTATTACCTAAGAGGCCAAGTTTTTTAAAGAGCTCGTTAAACAATTTATGGTCTCTATTGCTAAGGTATTCGCTAAAACAAGCACAATGGACTTCAAATCCTAGGATGGCTAGGATGGCAGCCAGGCCACCGAGTATCAATGACTTACCTTGCCCTGTGAACACTTGTGCAAGGTGGTTTTCCAACTTGCTCTTGTTGTCTACGCCAAGAAGCCTAAAAATGGTGATGATCTGCGAAGGATAGGCGTGCATGAGGTAATCATACTGTATCTTGGCAGCATGGTTTTGCCCACTTTGAGCTTTGAAGTAGGTTTGAGCTTGGAGCAACGTCCATAGGGCAAATACTCTGGCTGTCAACAAAGGGATGTCGCAATCGTTGCTTTTAAATAAGCGGACTAAATTTTTCTTTTTGAGATCTTTTTTATAAATCTCCTTGACAATCTTATCGAGTTTTGCGTTTGGCTTGAGGTATTTTTTGATCAGCTCATCGTACAATGCTTTGTATTTTATATAAGCGCTCTTGAGCTCTTGCTTGTTGATAGGAGCTCCTTCTTGAGTTAGTCGATTTAATACATCTTCTACGGAAGAGGAGGCCACACGCTCTGCAAAGAGCGCATTTTTGGTATAGCTGAAAAAGGTACCGTGTCTTCGGATGATTCGGTTGAAAAGACTCTTTTTTTCCTCTTTCGTGAGAAATTCATCGCCAACAAAAAACTTGTCGAACTTTTTTATCCCTTGCCCTAATTTTACGAGGGTGGTACGCTTTTGTTCGCTTAATACATCCTCTATGTAGGAATTGATCATCATGGAGAAATCTTCCATGTTGCTTTCCATGTCTTTGAGCTGCACAAGGCTTTGGATGATGGACCTAAGGTTCTCTTCTTGTTTGGCCTGGTTGGCAATGAGTTCGACATTCTTCTTAATAGCTTGGCGCAACTGGCTAAGATAACCTTCTAAGACTACCTTTCGGATAAGGGTTGGATACTCTTGCAATACTTTGATGGAAGCTCTGCATTTGTTAAGTTCATTGTAATAATCTTTCTTCCAACTTTGTTGCCTCGCAATGGCAAGAAGGTCGGTTACCTTAATTTTTATGGCTTTGGAAAATATTGCCCGAATGGAATTAATGCGGTTGCTTTTAGCGTCCGTTTCCAGGAGGCTAGCTTTTTCTAAGAAAGGTAAATCTTTGGTCAGCTTTTTCTTTAGTCTTTGAGGGTTGTTAAAGAGGCCTTCTTCTTTTATACTATTATATATCTTGTTGAGCTCTTCGGTAAGCGATTTTTGCAAGGCTTTGTAGTCTTTGATGGAGAGCACCTTATTCATTGACAGGACAGAGGATAAATAAGGTTTTTTATTTTTATAAAATCTATGCTCATCGAGTAGTTTGATCATCTTAAGGGCTTCTTGCAACTTGGAAATGTCTTTTTGGGTGCACGCTTCTACGTATTGATTGTACCAACCTTGCATGAATTCATAGAGTATCTTAGCTGTGTTTTCTACTTTTATATCAAAGTTAGGAGGAGATTTTGGAGGGATATCACCGTTGAGCGTGTTTTTTGGATAGACCTCACGAACCATATAGACATGTGCCATGAAGAAGCTCAGTGCCTCGCGAAGTTGGTATATCACATCTTCGCAAAGTTGAGTATGAGGCATTTGTATGATTTGATGAATGAGTTGGTACTGGTTATCAAAGTGATCAATCAGGGCTTTCTTGGTTTTCTCTATATAGTGGTCGGCTGCAAGCTGACCTTCTTTCTCTACGGTGGTTTGATGTTGTTTCAACTCTTTTAGCGCTTTGTATGCTTGGTCGACGTTCTCTTGTTCAACACAGTTAAGGAAGTTTTTATGGGTTTTTTTGAATGCAAATGGTACCTTTTGAAAGGATTGCTGGAGTGTTCTAGGGTCAATTTTTACGTTTGTGTCGGGGATATCTTCTACATCATTGTCATCAAAGATAGCTTTATCCTCCTTTTGTTTGTTTGAAGGCGCTATAAATCCTTTATATATTTTTTTGATCGAGGAGAAAAATGTACTTTTCTCCTTTTTTCGAGATTTCTTCTTTTCACTACCAGAAGGCTTTTTGGGGAAGGAGAAGTCACACTGCTCAATAGCTTCTAGGGACTGCATCAATGGCAAAGTCTTTTCAGGCTCTGTAGTAGGTTGAGCTACTGGTGAGATGGGCCAGTTTCTTCGAGGTGTTGTTACTTGCGTCTGTGGACCTGAGATCGCTCCATCAGAGAAAGACAGATTTTCCTCTTCAATAGCTACAAAGGACTCGTGGGAAAAGCTCTTCTGCAAATTATTAAACTCTACGCCCGCTTTAGAACTAGCGGTAAAATGCTCGCACGTTACCCACTCATCGTCATAACCTTGCTTCTCATCATCATTAGTATAAAAATCAGGCCATTTAGCTTGTGTTTCGCTGCTACTGCCAATAGAGGAAGAAAAAGACTTTCTTTTCTCATTGCTTGGGACTGCCCCATGAAGAGAAAATAAAGATATAATTCCAAAAAAAGTAGATAGATAGATAAAATTTCGTTGAATTCGCATGTCAGTGAGGGTTAGAAGATTATAACCCCAATATAAAAACAAATTTTAATTATGCAACTTTTTAAAGATATTTTAAAAAAAAGTCACAACACCGTATAAAAAGGGTTAGGCAAACGATAAGTTTTTTCAGCAAAACCGCCTCGTAGATCGCTATGTTGGTCACCTATGTTGCAGATGATCCGGTAGCCCTCTTCTGTAAGTTTTTTTCGTATACGCGTCTTGTAAAGGATAGCACTGGCCCAAGGTTCGTCAGCATCTTCTGGTAGGATACGTCGTTGCCGGAAGAAAACGTCTTGCCATGTATGGTAGCCCGCCTTTTGAAGGTTAGACTTGGTAGCAACCGCCTTTTCCTTGTCCCTTCCTGTGATGAAAAAGACAGTATAACCACCTGCAATAGCTTGGTTATAAAGATAGAGCACTGGCTCGATGGCCTCTCCCTCCCCACGTTTGAGAAAAGCGTGAAATGCAGGGCCGTCAAAAGGTATAGAGGGGCTTAAGAACTCCCAAGGCGAATGCAAGGAGGTCTCATCTATATCAAGGATGATCGCATCTGCCTCTGAACGATCGGGGAAAGTGGCCAGAAAGTGAGCAGCCTGCTCGCTAATACGACTTATTTCATCAAGGTAATGCCCTCTCTCATAATATTCAAGGAGAAAGGCTTCCCACATAGCAGGCATTGAATACATGGACTCTTTGATCATAACAAAGCTATAATAACGAAAAAAATCATTTTTTGCAAGCTATATGGTACCTAGCGACAGAGGACCTCCCTTTTCTTTTAAGTGGTTTTTGTCGAACCTCAAACTCAAGCAAAATAAGATCGTGAATTTCGCAATAGATTTTGTCTATAAAAAAGAGAAAGTTACGTATTTACGATAAACGAAAAAGGCAGACACGGGTCTCATGCTCTTTTCGGTTCCTTCTCATGCTTACGCCTCTTCATCCGTCCAAGCAGTACGTACGATCTCTTTAAGTGCCTTTTCAATGATGGTATCTTTGCTTATGAGCAATTGCAACGATTCTTTATCAATTTCTGCAACATGACGGAGGAAGTAATAAGCGGATTCATATTCTACTATTTAGCTTACTAGCCATTACTTTTTTAGAAAAGATAAAAAACGTATCTTTGTTTTTATATCTCCTTTATTAATCATGCAAAAATTTTTATTATTCACCCTACTCCTAATTAGTTTGCAAAAACCTATTATGTCTTCTGCATCTACAAATGAAGTATTCACCAGTTCTGAAAGTAGACAAAATGTAGGTAGAAGAAGCCTTAGTAAGATTACAAAGATCGTCTTTACAATCGCAGCCTTTGTTGCGTGCTTTTGGGTCGGAAAAGTGATTATTAAAGAGTATGGAGATAATAAAAGTAACGAAGAAGAGGACCCTCCTACGGAACAGGAGAAAGACAGTAAAGATGATGAGAAAGAAAAACCCTTAGGAAAAAACAACAAAGACAACCTAAAAA
>JBCCFU010000049.1:0-8624 GCA_039029575.1 Bacteroidota bacterium
CTCGGAGAACGGCAAGTTCAACCAGGTCTTCGGGCGCTGCCACAACAACAAGATCATCGCGCTGCCACCCGACACCAAACGTCGCAAGACGAGCTTTGGACCGCCGCCGCTGATCCAGCTGGCCAAGCGGGAGAAGAAGATGCCCGGCCAGTGGCCAGGGCTCGATCCCGCCTTCGAGATCGAGTTCACGTACACCGGGTATATCGGGGACAAGAAGATCCTCGGCGACTACATCGGCAAGTGCATCCAGAAGACGGGTTGGCTCAAGCAGGTCGAGTACAGCCTCGTCAACGTGATGCTGCCTATGACGAATGTACAAAAAAGCTAATCTATACACTAGACAAACGTATAAAAATTCACACCATCAAGGCTTCTCCTAATGGCAAATACGTTGCACTTGACTGTGATCAAATGCTAGAGATATGCCCCTGGGATAAAGAAAAGAAGACATTAAGTAAAAATTCGATGCAATACCGTACTTATTCAAGCTCGTGCATTAGCTTTTCACCTGATAGCCGTTTTCTCTTCTTTACTAAAGATCGCACTAGTGTAGTAATCATAGACATCCCAGGTGAGCGAAAGATAGAGTTATTGGAATGCGAAGAACTCGTGGGGGTTATTTCTTTTAACCATTCCAATCGTTTTGTGACGATGAACCTTGATAGAGTGGATAGCATTGTGAACAGGGGTAGCATTGTGAACGTAGATACAGCGATACGCATTTGGCATCTTCCTTTGAAAAGGCTTGAGTCACCAGGACTTGTTCCGTTTATTGTACGAAAGGAGTGGAAATTGCCTATAGAATTTTGTGCAAACGAAATTTTTACTTTGATCGCTCAATATGCGTTTGAGCTTGACCTACCTTTTCGTTGGGTATGGAAAAAAAATAAAACTGAGAGGATTTTTTTTCCATTTTCTATCTAGCTCAGAGGAAGGGTTCGTTTTATAGGCATCCGATCGCCGTATTTAGATACTGTTTATTTTCTAGCTTTTTTTTGCTTCTGTACCTTTCTCCTTATTTTCTCACTGAGTGCCATGCTCTCTTTCATGACCTTTTCTTCCGTACGACGCATGCTGCCTCCTGCGTCTTCTTTGTCGATGAACCGGTGAGTTTTTTTTGTCAATGCCTGGACCACTTCCGCCTTGCGGTGTTGTTGGTTTTGGTAGGCGGTAAGGAAGGTAGCCCATAGTTCGACTTGGTCTTTGATGATGCCTTTTTTGTTGTGAGGTTCGATTTTGTCAAATGTTATGATCAGGAAACGTTCACGCAGTGTACTGCTTTTGGGAAGACGGTTGGCCGTTGCAAAGATAAAGGGGAGCTTGAAGACAGGTACATTTACATATGCATCACGTACTTTTTTGGCTCTTGGATCGAGGAATACTTTCAGGAAGTCGACAACCATGGGGTCATCGAAGTGAGCATCCAGCTCAGGGAAAACAAGGATGCCGTTTTGATAGTTTTTCCCCTCTTCATCAGCTGAGGCTCTCAAGGCTGTGACGTATTCACTAGGGATCCCAAACATATTTTGATAGCGGTTTCTCCCATTGAATTCAGGGCGAAACTCACTGAAGAGGTTCATTTCTGTCGCTTGTAGCCCCGTCAGTCGACATAGTGCTTGCCAAAAGTTTGTTTTCCCTGTGCCTTCTCCACCAACCAACAAGATACCTTTGAAAGGGAGTCCTTCTAACGGGTTGGGCCTGCCTTGTTGTAGCGCTTCGGTCACCATCATTATGATAGAGATATAGCCTTTGATAAAGGCTTGCTTTTCTTTGCTGTAGTGGCCAAATTCTTTGTTAAAAGCTTCTTCTGAGTATTGGTTGATTGGTTTGACGTTTTTGGGCAGTGCCCTCATCGTGCGTATGAGATCTTCAAGGTCTTCAGGCTGTCTGATCTCTCCCCGGTTTCCACGAAGCAGCAAGGGGATGATGAGTTGCTTCTCTTTTTCGCCAAAAAGGTAGGCAGAGCGGACAAAGATGGATTCGGCTACAAGGACATTGCTACTATATACAGGGGCTTGCATGTATCGATACAGCAACCAGCTGTTGCTTACCTGTCTGATAAACCAGCTTAATGGGATGGCTAGATACTTCAAACCGTAGTATAAGGTGACAACGCTGATAAGGACTCCTTTCGACTGGTTGGTAGTACCTCCTCTCAGTTGCCTAGATGGGAGGTTCGCAAGGGAGCTGATGTAAAGGATCATGTCGAAGAACTTCTTACTTTCACTTTTGATCTCCGTAGTCGTATCTTTAAAAGGTAGCTGCAACCCAAGCCAGATGATGCGAAGAAGTCCTACGTAGTTAGTGATCGCTAAAAGGCTGACTACACCTGCTAAAACTAAAGAGATGGATCGATGAAAGTCCTGAGAGGCAATGTAAACAAGCAGGTCTTTACGTTCTTTTTGAAAGTAATTCTTGAGGAATTCTTCCTTTTTTATATCGGATAATTTGAGGAATTCTGAATTTTGATTAGATAATTCCTTGGGAAAAAAATAAGTTTTTTCATCTAAGTAGGCTTTTTTGTAAGCGACTTGTACACGTGCGATCGGGTCTTCGTTGTCACTTTGTACGGTTGACGGGATGACTAAAGCTGTCGTGGTTAAAAGAAGCAGACGTAGCAAAAAGGGATAAGTAGGATATAATTTCTTCATATTTTACCTGGTCTAGTGTAAAAGCTCATGGATTGCAACATAAATTTACAAACTGTATATTTTCTTTCTTGCACAGAAGGTTGTGTGCCTTATTTATTGGTTACTATTTATCTTCCATCTTCAAAAAAGTAGATATTCTGAGGGTTCTCGACCTGCAATAGGAGTATTCTAGCCACTTCAATTCCTATAGGTAGACTAAAGGAGACCTCAGATTTTTGCCTAAATTTTATACTATTCACATCTAATCACTTATTTACCATGGAGACACATATTGACAGTATAGGGGCTTATTTAGCGTTGGCAGGATTTCTAATATTAAATTTTATTGTGGGAACATATAAGCGCAAAAAAACAGAGACGTTAGAGGACTATGCTTTAGCGAATCATTCTTTTGGGTCGTTTTCTGTGATGGTGACGTTGGCGGCAACGGTGATAGGGGCAAAGTACGTGACGGTGAAGATCACGGATGTGCAAGAGTTTGGTATTGTGGTTCCTTTGTTTCAGGCGTTGGGTTTTATGATGGTGATTTTCTTTTTGGGGTGGGATGTATTTCCGCGCTTGTCTAGGTATAAGAACTGTTATACGATCGGGGATGTGATAGGTCGAGTGTATGGGAAGCACGCCCAGCTATATACAGGGGCGGTGTCTCTCTTCTTGTGTCTCTTTTTTGTGACGAGTCAGCTGGTCATGATGGGTAGTTTATGTAAGGCTTTAGGGCTAAGAAGGGAGCTTGTGATCTTATCGGTGGGTGGTGTGATAACTTTATATACGTATTTAGGAGGGATCAGGGCGGTTACTAAAACGGATAAATTGCAGTTGTCATTTGTGGTCATGGGTTTTTCTTTTCTAGCATTCAAGGTATTAAGGCTTGATATATTAGAAGGGAAGGGGTTTGCAGGACTTTTTAAGCGTGTAAAGGAGCAGTATCCGGATCATCTGACGATCTCTTCTCATCCGTGGTTTTGGATGACGTTTTTAGCGATCATATCGCTTTCTACGATCTTTTTGACACCTCCTGTGATTCAGCGTGTGTTGATGGCTGGAAAAAGTGAGCGTATACATGGGGCTTTTTTGAACTTCGCTTTCTTTTATCCATTCTTTACGGTGATGTTGGTAATCATCGGATTGGGTTTGCTGCTCACGCATGGACCTAGTAAGATCGGTGAGCTGGCAACCATCGACGTGATGATAAAGGAGATATGTGGTGGGGAGGCGTTGGTAGAGGTTTTGCTTTTTGTGGTATTAACCGCTGTGGTGATGTCTAGTGCGGACTCTTTCTTAAACTCTATGGTGGTGGTGGTATTGCAAGATATCGTCAAGCCTTCGCAAAATTCTAAAAAAGAAAAGATCAATGAATTGCGATGGATCAAGTTGATCACAGTGGTCAGTGGCTTGTCTGCAACGATCCTTGCGGTGATGTTTAAGAAGACATGGCCTGCCAATCTGCTCGATTTTGCTAGAACGGTATTTTCTTCTTTGTTGGTAATCTTCATCGCAACTTTATGGGGATATAAAGAGGACAAAAGGTCTTTTTTCTACAGTGTGTCTACTTTTCTTGCTATGACTGCGATATCGGGTTGGTTGGCTTATGATGGCTATCTTGACAAATTTTTTGTGTGGAATAGTAAGATGCTCTTACGGAGGAAGATGTTTTACCTTTTCCCTTTTTGTCTTATGGGTAGTGCGCTGGTCCTTTTCGGTCGTTACTTGCTGCGTAAAAGAGCGCTCCCTCGTAAAACCCTTCATTAGGAACTATCTGGTACTATTTAGAAAAGTGTCTCTTCTCACTTGCCGATCATAGTTTTATTTCAAATCTAGTAAATGAGTTGTCATCGCCTTGTCGGGAACGGCATGATATCTTCCCGCCAACTGTTGTGACGACCATTTTAACGAAGGAGAGGCTTATTTTGGGCTTGCTCTTGCTATGGGTAGAGGGGGTATAGTTAAGGTCGAAGATCGTAGGTAATATGCAGGAAGGGATACCTCTGCCGTTGTCATAGACAGAAAGCAAGCGTTGTGCCCCGTCAATGGTGATCTCTATCTCTGTGGCTTCTCCTTTGGCTGAAGCATTCCAAAGAAGTTCGTAGAAAACTTTTCTAAAGAGAGGGTTGGGTAGCATGGCGGTAAAGTCTTTTTTACAGGAGAGTTTGACTTGTACCTTATGGTTAAGTTGGTCTTTCAACCTGTACATCTGCTCTTCGGCAACCTCTCGAAGGCTGGTTTCCTCTTTATCAAAAGTGCCTAGTATTTGCTTTTCCATGACGTTGATAAAACGCTTTAGGTCTTTTTGTCCCTCCATCGCTTTGGTGGCTACTTTTTCTGAGAATGTATGTAAAAAGCGTGCCTTCTTTTTAGGTATCCAATACCCTTCCTCTCCTTCTTCGTTGTACATCTTGTGGCCTATAAACGTTCCCTTATCATGTATTTTTGTAGCCTCTTTCAAAAACTGGTTAGCTTGTCGTGGAGTCGCTGCGAAGCTACTGCTAGCGATGCGATTCGCTTGCGACTTCATTTTGATGAATTTTTCTTTTTTCCTTTCAAAAAAGAAGACCCCTATGAATATGAAGAGCAGGATGACGATGCCTTTGGTACCTTCATGGCTCCACGTCTCTTTGGACACAGTATGCAAGGCGGAGTGAGCGATCAGCAACGCCGACACACAGCCTAGGGAGGTCATCATAAGGAAAGTAGCGCTATCTACTAAAAAAGCAAGGAGGACGACGCTGCCGATCCAGTAGGGTAGGTTGATCCACTGCTGGGAGCTACTTAAAAACGTCAGCGTGGCTCCCAAGGGCAGGCAGTAGAAGAGGGTACAATGCCAGTAGAGCGGGAAATAAGGCTTCAGATGATCCCCCCACCAACGTTCCAACATCAAACCCACACATAATAGCCCTCCTATGACGTGATGGCCACCTACCAGATACGCATTACCCATCAAGCCGTTGGGCATGAGTTGATAAAAAACATAGCTGCCCAGCAGCGCAATGGTGAAAGTAATCGTCGGCATAGGTAACATGGTCTCACTTTCCTCATACGAAAGCAAAGAAGAAGGTATAAATCGTATGCGGCGGGCTATCTTCTTGGTAGCTTGTAGGCTAGGGAGCAACAAACTTTCTGATATCCCCTGAGGATGATGTCTTAGCAAGACGAAGCCTTTATTTTGGAAGACATGAGCTAAGAGGTAAGTCACTACACCAAGGAAGCCACTCAACATAAAACAGTCACAGAAGAAAACGTCATTTTGCCATATCCACCCTTGCAAGACCTGCATAGCCAATATATACGTTATCAAAAAGACCATCAGCGAGATACGATCTGTCTTGAGGCCTATCACCCCCATCAACAGAGGGATCCCTCCCACAGCTAACATCATCAAAGCAAGCTTATGTACCTTCGGTTGAAAGAAGAGTTCCCCAACCCACATCACCATCCCCAGTGCCAAGATACCTACTAAAAGCACGACCACCCTTGCATAGATGCTCTTACGCTTATCTTCCATCTTCATACCAAAAAAAGGCTCATAAAAAGGCTCAATCACATCTTGCACCAATAAGATACTGATAGCATGTAGGTAAGAGGCCATTGTAGCAAACAACGCACCCAACATCCCCACAAAAACGATGTCTACGACAAAAGAGTTCGTCTCAAAGATCGTCTCTATGATCTTAAAAAATATATTTCCTACCCCAGGTGCTAGTCCTACATCTCCTGGAGCAACCCGAGCCCCTAGACCTATCAGCGCAAGTAAACACACACTCAATCCATACAAAAAAGCCCCTCCATACCACATACGTCGTCCGCTTTGCACATCTTTGGCTATCAACGTACGCAGCAACATCGGAGGTGTCAGTAATAATGACGGAAAAAAGCCCCACACAAACGCCTCCTTTACCTTTACTCGAAACAGAGGATCCTTAAAAAACATCACCCAACTTTCTGAAAAATCGTGCAAAAGAGAGACTTTTCCTACCTTTTCAAACACTCCCTTCGCCACATATACACACGCTGCCAACGCCAACGCCATCTGCAAAACATGCGTGTAAGCTATGCCACGCATCCCTCCCCATACACAATAAAAGATGACAAAAGCACTAAAAAAGACCAGTCCATAGACAGCAGGGATATGCAAAAAATAGTGACTCATATAACCAATCACCACCATCTGAAGCACAAGCACATACACAGCAAAACCCCCAAACAGCCCGCCCGCCATCCATCGCCCAAGACGACCATACATACGCTCCATCACATCCCCCCAGGTGATACACTCCCTGAAAGCAAGCAAATTGGGAGCCAGCCACCTACCTACAATAAAAAAGGAGATCACCCAAGCCAGATACAACCATAGCTGCACAAAACCAAAATAAAAGATATCGTTCACCATAAATAAACCACTACTCCCTAAGCCTGAACCAACCAACGTCCAGATCAATACCCCTACAGGCAAAGAACCACTCGCCAACGCATAATCCTTAAAGCTACTAAAATGTGATTTATGATGCGCCAATAGCAGTGCAGATAGGTGTAACAACAAAAAGGCAATAATGAAGCGGTGCGTTGCGCAAACTTTACCAATGGTTTCTAAAAAAAGTACCATGTCTTAGATATTGATCGTAAAAACTCTTTGCCAATATACCTCACGATATGACAAAAAGTAAAGGGGCATATACAAAAATACAAAAAAGAAAACAGAAGCAAAATTTTTTAGGCAAAAACGCTTACCTCCTTCTTTCACAACCTCAAAAGGCTGCCTACCTACGTACCAAAAAGTCGATAGAATCATGCAAAAAAGAGAACAATATCGTATACTTTTCCTCTGAAACGCAAAAAAAAGTGTCGATTAAGTCAACTTTTTAAGCTTAACAACGCCATTTATGAAGTTCCTGTATACGATATATTTATGAAACCAAACTGTGTAAAAAAGTCGTCATAAACTTTGCAGGGAAAACGCTATATAGTTACTTTTGTCTCAAAATATGGCTGGCGCGGATTGCATCCATAAAAAAAAGATACTAACTTATAAAGCGCAACCACTCAATACTCATACCCACTATGATACAACAAAAACAATCCCGAAACACCCTCTTCTTCCTACTAGCCACCCTCTTTATCGGAAGCCAAACCGTGCAGGCAAGCTTTCAAATCACTGTTAAAACATTGACTGGGCTGAAATTCCAAATAACCGTAGAAGAAAGTGATACCATACAAAAGGTAAAAAAAAAGATACACGCTCAACAAGGCTTCGTGCCAGAAATACAGAAGCTAATTTATACGGGCCACAGTAATGAAGAACTAGAAAATGAATCAACGATTAAACATTACGAAATACAAAAAGGTGAGACCATACACTTGATCTTTAAACCTGTTATGATGAAAGTGACCGTAAAATATGAAAAAAAGGAATTCGAATTCTACTATGATAATAAAACATTGATCAAAGAGCTGAAAAACGAGATAAACACTAAATTCAATATCAAACCAAACGAACAGATTTTAACTTTTGAGGATGACAATAAAGAACTATCAGGTAGTGATAACGATAAATTAAATACCCTTACTGGTGTAAGCGCTGGAACTACGTTGATACTGAAAGCTAAAGGTACGAATGAGTCTCCAAGTGATCCTTCAAACAAAGGAGGTAAAGGTGACAAAAGCAATACAAATGGCTCTACCTACCTCATTGCCTTTGTCAGCATCGCAATAGTAGCTGCCGTCGCCGTTACCATGTACCTGAATGCAAATAAAAAAGACAAAAAATAGGGACAAAGTCTATAATACCCTTAACGAACACTACCCTCGCCTTCCTAGTCACCGTTGCACAAATAGCTAGCCAGCTCCGCATCCTTCCTTCTACTTTGCAAAAAAAAATACCAAATTTCTTTCCTTTTTAATATTATCAGCTCAGTATTTTTCTTTTCCAAGGTAAGGTTTTTAGAAGAAATAGCTTATATTTTCCGCAACCTTAAAGCTTAC
>JBCCFU010000050.1:0-8579 GCA_039029575.1 Bacteroidota bacterium
ATTTTGGATTTTTGCCAACTGTGACTAATGAAAGGTCACAACTCTACCTAGACTATTGGAACATTCTTGTGGAATAGTATAATTTTAGTACTAAATAAAAAAAAGCATATTCCTAGTTATCAAAAGAAACAAGAAGGAAAAACGACCCTACAACGAATTTATGATAGCGGCAATGTAGGAGTCTTTATAGGCTACCTACATGGCCTTCAATATGAAGCAGGCTCTCCAGAGAAAAAGATAGATTTCTTATTAAATGAAACGTACCGAGAAGAAACCATCTTGTACCAAGCATTGAAGAGTAAAAATTTGGAGATAGTCTTCTTCTTACTCACTTTGGAGGTGGGTAAGGAGAAGTCTTTCGTCAACCATCACCCAGTAGGTCAACCTACACCTATCGAACTTTTTCTTAATGTCCCGGATGCTATCATAGAAGGAGCACTCAAAGACACCGAACCACCAAGGTTCGTCAAAGCACTAAAGCTTTCAGTTAAAGAGCAGTTGCGAATACGTGTGCAATTCTTACGCGAAGGGATAATCAGCTATTTCGAAGAAAATGGACTGGACAAGGAGGGAACGAGGGCTCTGAATCAATGGCGTAAAAAGCAAGAGGCAAAATCGTAAAAGCTAGTTGTGTAGTTTTTTGCTCACTTTTCTTTATATTAGTCACCATATTTCCCCTAAAAAAACCCTTTCGTCCTATGCAAAATAACCTACGTCTGTCCATCCTCCTAGGCATCACCTCGTACCTCTCCCCGATTTATAGCGCAAGTAAAACCGTAGAGGATTATGTCAATGAAATTGTGACCCAGGATCGACTACAGCTAAAGAGTTATACTTTGGGCTATACTATCAGCAATATAGACTTTGGAAAAAAATTTCCTAAATTAGATGATTATCTTACAGATATATTGCCTGATGAGGAAAATAGAAAAGTAGACGACATAATAGAAAAATTAAAAAAGACGGTATCACAACAATTAAAAGACCAAGAAACGCATACTTTCTTTAATGATAAAGATAAGCCTATGTTACCACTCATAGAGTTCTATGCGCGCAGCTCAACCTTTTTAACATTTTTGCGGGCTATCTCTGGGAAAAAAGAGCAAACAATGGATAAATTCATAAGTGACTACAGAAAGAAAATGACCAAAACCAACTTCGATGACACAGACTTTCTTTTAAAGCGGTCAAGACTGAAGAAAGTGTGGGAAAACGAAGGGAAGCTTAACAAAAATATAAGTATGTTATCAACATGGTTAAACGCAGTAAAACCACTTTGGGAATCATCTGAATCCAAGACCATCAGGGCCTTATTTAAAGCAAGCAAAAAAGAAGAAAAAACAATATTCAACGCTGCTAAGCTTTTAGTAGAAGACCTCATCGCCAGTGAAAACCTGACGGCAGCGACCTTTTTAGAAAGGATCGCTCCATTAAAACTCTTAGATAAAGAAGAAGAACAAGGTTCAGAAAATGAAAAACCCTTCAACCTAGACTGGAAAACCGTATCTTTGGGGCTCGTTGCTGTAGTTGTGGTCATCGCTGCCACAGGCTACTTGTCATCTAAGTCGAAACAACGTACTAAGGAGGAAGAAATTTAGCATAATAAGCTGTACACGGCTCGGCCCCATATCAATCATCCAATGGCGCAAAAGGCAAAATTCGAAACCGTAGAGAGGCTACTGTGTAGATCTTTTGTAATTTTCCTTTATCTTGGCCGCCATATGCTCCTCAAAAAACCGTGTCATCTTATGAAAAACAACCTACGCCTGTCCATTACCTTGGCCATCACCTCGTGCCTCTCCCCGATTTATAGCGCAAGCAAAACCGTAGAGGATTATGTCAATGAAATTGTAACCGAGGAGCGACTAAAGGTACAAATTGAACATAATAGGTATTATAGAATACAAAATAAAGCCTTTAAAGAAAAGTTTCCTCGATTATCCAAATACCTTAGTACAAAATTAATGTCTTACGATACAAGTTCAGTAAGTCTTAACAAAGTAGTAGTGGAATTAAAAAAGAAGGTATCACAACAATTAAAAGACCAAGAAACGCATACTTTCTTTAATAATAAAGATAAGCCTATGTTAGCACTCATAGAATTCTATGCGCGCAGCTCAACCTTTTTAACATTTTTGCGGGCTATCTCTGGGAAAAAAGAGCAGACAATGGATAAATTCATAAGTGACTATGAAAAGAAATTGACCGAAGACAACTTCAATAACACAGACTTTCTTTCAAAGCGGCCAAAGCTGAAGAAAGTGTGGGAAGGCGAAAAGTTTCAGAAAGATATAAAGAAGTTACCAGAATTTTTTGACTTAATAAAACCACTTTGGAAATCATCTGAATCCAAGACCATCAGGGCCTTACTTGAAAATGAAGCAAAACTAACATTCAAGACTGCTAAATTTTTAGTAGAAGACCTCATCACCAGTGAAAACCTGACGACAGCAACCTTTTTAGAAAGGATCGCTCCATTAAAACTCTCAGATGAAGAAGAACAAGGTTTACAAGATAAAAAACCCTTCAACCTAGACTGGAAAACCGTATCTTTGGGGCTCGTTCCTGTAGTTGTGGTCATCGCTGCCATAGGCTACTGGTCATCTAAGTCTAAATCGAAAAAAGGTATTAAAGAAGAAGAAAGTTAGCATAAAGTGAGAAATTTTCTTTATCATTACCATGCTTACGCAACATATTTATCAAAACATTGCCATGTTACAAAGACTTTCTCGTTCGACGACTTTCTACCTGCTAAGCTGTCTACTACTATCATATAGCCGTGATAGTATGGAAGCAGCGCCACTAACCCTGAAGGTCATAGGGACGCATATCAATGGAGGAGGGCCTCCACTGGTGCTCAACGACCTTTCTCCTGATACAACAATCCTTGCATTGAAACAAAAAATCAGTGAGTCGCAAGACATCCCTGTAAATCAACAGAGGCTCTTCTACAATGCCCGCGAACTAGACAACCACAACCAGACATTGGAAGGCTATGGGTTCGAAGGCGAAGTTTTTATAAATTGTGCCAAGATGATTCAAACTCGATCTAAAATAAAAGACCTTTTCGACTTTGATAAGATACAAGGCATTTGCTTTTTGATCTTTATCTTTAGCTTTTTCCTATATTTGATTCAAAAAGAAGGTCTTTTTAAAAAATCGCACAGGTCATCTCAAGACTCCCTTGTTAGGAGGATACCGAAAAAATAGCTAACTTTGTGTCTTATCATAAACAGCGGATGTGGCGAAATTGGTATACGCACTAGATTTAGGTTCTAGCGCCGAAAGGCATGGGGGTTCAAGTCCCTCCATCCGCACAATCTCGAAGAAAAATTTCACCCCTGACCCTAATTCTCACCACCTTGAACGCCAGTTTTGATGCTCAATCATCAACCGAAGGAACCCTTACTCTCCATTTCGATCCCGAAGACTATCAGTCCCTTTGGAAGAAAAAGATGGGGGCATATAAAAAGAATTTCCAGCAAAGAGGTTTTCGCAAAGGACATGCTCCTATGACGGAAGTACATAAGCAGTACGGAAAGACCCTCCTTCATGAGAGTGTATGGGAGCTCGCTCACCAAAGTCTGTTTGACTATATAGAAAAGTACGACATAGACACCTTAGGTATGCCTATCTGTCTTGAAAGTGACATTGACACGCTTGCTCCAAGCAACCTAAGCAGCTGTACCTTCTCTTTTCGCATAGGCTTGCTTCCATCGTTTGAACTCCCTACTATGGTCAACGCAACGACCTACCGTATCACCACCGTCGATGAAGGGGACCTTGAAGAAGTCATCCAAAAGACAAGACAAGAATATGCTACCTACAATAGGGAGACAACGGTAGTCGCTGATAGCTTCCTTGTGGGTGACCTAGAGATGGACGGAAAAGTGCTCCAAGCAGCGTACCTCATCGACCTCTCTAAGACGATGGAACCGCTCCTTCCCTTCTTTCTGAACAAAAAACAAGGCGATGCTATATCACTCTCATCTGACAACTTACAAGCCTTGTACTCCCTCAATCCCTTTGATAAAAACGTTGAAAAAGCGTTATTGAAGGCATCCGATGCGACCTATACCTACCGTCTTCACACCATCCACGTACAACAGCTCCCCGAATTAAACCAAGACTTTTACACGAAAGTATTCGGCAAAAAAATAGAGAGCGAAGAAGCTTTTCGAGAAAAAGTCATCGAGGCCATCATAGAAAGAGATCAAGAGAGAGCCAACGCACTCCTCTATCAATCGCTTAAAGAAGCCTTTATCAAAGCCACGAGCCTTCCTCTTCCCGACGACATCATAAAAAAATGGTTGCAAAGAAAAAGTAAAAACCCAGTCGACCCTGCCAACATCGAACAAGCCTATCCTTTTTATGCCCGTAGCTTGCGCTGGCACCTTATCCTAGAGAAACTTACCGAAACGCACGATCTATCGCCTTCCAACGAAGAGATAGAACAACGTCTTGTAGAGCATTTCAAAGCAGAGGCACAGCGGCAAGAGGAAGCACCTGCTACAGCCGAACAACTCAAAACGCGTGCGCAAAAAGAGAGACAAAACGAAAAAAGCGACCTCGTCAAACGACTCGTAGATCAAATGCAAGAAGCTAACGCCCTAGATATCATCAAAGGCATGGCCACCCTCGAGGAAACGACCCTTAGCAGTCGTGAGTTCTATGATAAGATCGCCCCATTTCGTTCATAATGACCTACCATACCCTCTTAAAAAGCCTTAAAAACAAAAAATATGCCCCTGTCTACTTTCTACAAGGGGAAGAGGCCTACTACATTGACCAGATCGTAAGCTACCTAGAAAATCATGTCGTACCCCCACAAGCCAAGAGCTTTGACTTCACCACCCTCTATGGCGCAGAGACTACCCTACCTCAACTGATCACACAAGCCAAACGCTTCCCAATGATTGCCCCCCACCAAGTCGTCCTTATCAAAGAAGCCCAAGGACTGGCAGACCTACAAAAAGAAGCGACCCAAAAGTACCTTCTACGGTATCTTGAAAAACCTAACCCACAAACCGTCCTCCTTTTTGCCTATAAGTACAAAACCCTTGACAAGCGCAAGACTTTCACCAAGAAGGTCGCCCAACAAGCCGTCCTCTTTACAGCGAAGAAAGTGTACGAAAAAGACCTTCCCTCATGGATCGAACAAAACGTCAAAGAACGCGGCTATCAAATCACTCCAGAAGCCATCCACATGCTCATCACCCTCGTGGGCGACAACCTCCAAATCCTCTCTAACGAACTCGACAAGATCGTAATCAACCTAACGCCAGAAGAATCTATCACACATCCCATCGTACGGCAACATGTAAGTAAAAGCAGAACGTACGACATCTTCGACCTACAACAAGCGATCCAAACACATCAGGTCGACCGCATATGGGAGGTCACCGAATACTTCTCTCAAAATCAAAAAAAATACCCGCTACTACCTCAAATCGCCCTACTCACCAGCTTCTTTACCAAACTCCTCCTCCTTCACAACAAACCGCACGCCACCATCGCACAAATAGCTAGTCAGCTCCGCATCCCCGCCTACTTTGCACAAAGCTACCAAGCCGCCCTTCGCCATTACAGCCTAGCCAAAACAAAAGAAAACATCCAACACCTCCACCAAACCGACCTTCAGATCAAAGGGATCGAATCCCCTACCGTCCCAGATAGTTATTTACTCAAAACACTTGTCGCGAAGCTAATTTGAACAAAAATAGGGCACAATATCCCTTGTTTTAACTGTCAGTCAAGCCCTATAAAACAGCTGCCTAATTTGTTTTCGAAAGAAATATTTTTCATTATATTCGTGTTTGTGGTTTTGCAGGGAATGTATGCTATTGCTTATTACATTCAACTAAAAATATATTTTTTGAGAAAACTTACTGCGTAAAAACTATAGAAAAAGCAATAACCAAATAAACGCTGGAACGGAGTTGTCGAAAAGTAGAGTTTTCTCTCTTTTTGATAGCGGATGTGGAGACAAGGTAAGACATAATATTGCCTTCGGGTAATCTTATGCAGTATCGACGAAGCGTCAAAAAAGAAGGTAGCATCTGCCACTGGAAGCTCTATAGCTTTCGCTGAGAGTAGTTCAAAATCGCCTATTGCCCTTCACTCTTCTTTAACTTCTCCTTATCTTCTCTCTTTCTATCTATTTCTTTTTCAAAGTCTTCGTATGAAGGCTTTTTACCATAAAGAGAGGCTCTTTCTTTGATTTTAGTGATAATACTGTCAAGGTCACGCCCATTGAGGCCTTCCGCCCTTTCCGCCAATTTTCTTCTTTCGTTCTCGTTTAATTCAACAGATACTCGAATGTTTTTATCAGGTGGCATCTTCAAGTACATATTTAAGAGGGCGATACGGCTTTTGAGGTCGGGAGATGGGATGAATATCTTTTCACTACAACGGTCTTTGACCGCCTTGTCCAATAGTTCTGGGTGGTTAGTAGAGAGGACTAGCTTGATACGTCTTTTAGTACTTTTCTCAAAATTACCTAAGAGCGCGGCAATAATCTTTCTGTCTAGCTCTGAAGTCTTCTCTAAAGCTCTCTTGGGAAAGATAACTTCTGCTTCATCGAAAAAGATAAGGACGGTATTTTTGTGTTTTTCAGCTTTCTTTTCCGCATATTCTATCACTTCATAAATAGCTCTAAGCGCTTCGCTGCGGTCGCTCATTTGTGAAAAAGTACTTCCTTTGATCTTGAGGAAAAGGAAACCTGCTTCCTGGATCAGCAAACTAACAAAAAGCGTCTTACCTACGCCTGGCTCACCATAGAGGAGTATATGTTCGAAGCCATAGATGAATTTTTGTTTTTTACGGTTCTTTTCAATGCGTCTTTTGTCTTCCTGTATGATTATATCCATCCTCTCTTGGAGATCACCAGGATAGATCGCCTTAGGAAGTTTACTCTTCTCAGGGACATGCTTCTTGAAGAGACCTCTGGGAATGTTGGTTTCGCTTACAATTTTGGGTGGCTTGTCGAAAATCTTTTTGACAAGAAAGGGGATAAGGTACTTGGCAAGGAAGAAAAAGGAAAAAACGGCCCCTAAAAACCGTGCGGTAGGCATTAGGTACTTTTTAGTAAACAGCTGTTTGATACCTTCCCAGTGCGCTTTTATCTTGGCTCCCTCTATCATTTTAATCCGCTGCGCTTCGTCATCTCCCACTTTTTTGTCGTGCTTATATGCCACTTCTTTTATTTTCAAATTTTTACGTTCCATGGCTAGTTTATGATCGAGCTCTTCTCCTTCCTTCACTCTTTTTTTGTATCTATCGATATCTTCTTTAGATAGCTTTTCTTGAATAAATCTTAAAGCATCTAGCCCTGATATTTTTCCGTCTTTTCCAATTTGTAGCTTAAGTGCTCTCAATGTGAATTTAGCCGCGTTTGATTGCAGAACGATTGGATGGGTTAAAAGTACTTCAGGTGAGTACCTTAGCCCAGGGCTTATGTTGCATAAGTCTTGAATCTTAGGGTCGATCCCTAAGTTCCTTAAATGATCGTCATCGTATCGATCTCCCATAGCTTCTACAAGAGGGCTTGTTATAGATAGGGCTAGAATAGCCCATAATGTAAGCTTAAGTAGTTTTTTCATATAAAAAATCGTATTTTGCTGAGCTGTATATCGCACAAATATACGCTAAGTGAAAGGAAAATTTTGTCCGAACATATCCAAAATATCTAATAAATACATATAGCAACAAACCGTAGCACTAGAAACCTAAGCTCTAACGCTAAAAAGCAATAAGGGCTTATCCATTGTACTTCGAACAATCGTTGAAAGAGCTTCTGGAAGGTGATCGGTTCGCTACGAAATAACGTGGTGCAATAATAAAACTATGGGTAATGGTGGAATCTTCCGAAGGTTGACTTCTCCTTGAAAAAAAATGATCTCCTTCATCTATAAGGATAAGACCCAAATTTGGGCTTTTTTCTTCTGGTTTTATTTCCTTCTGCAACTTTTTTACTAGTTGCTTTACTAGGTTTTCAGGTTTTTTCATTTTTTGGGTAGGTTGCAAAAGCTTGAAGGCAACGCTTTTCTCGCAAACAACTTGGCTAGAGGGCTGCTCAACAGTCACTTCTTGGCTAGAAGATATGGGGGGGATAGTCTCTGTATTAGGATCAAAAACTTGTTCTTCCATAACCATCATCTGATCCTCTTCATCGGCTGATGTCTCTTCTTGTATACCATTCACGGAAACCGCCGAGGAGTCAACTGAAGGCAAGGTGGGCTCGATAGCGAAAAGGCTCAATGCTCCACAAGACAGCATTGTTACGCAACTGACGATCTTTATATAAGTCTTTTTCATAAAAAAATAGTTAAGGGGCTAATATTGCCTAAAGCTGGAGCGCCTGACCGATCGTGGTCTGGGTCGCCGGATCCGCCACGTTCTCAGCGACCGGGCTGGCCAGGTTGCGCGAGAACAGCTGAAGCAGTCGCTCGGTGTAGCCGACCGTCTCGGTGTCGCCGTAGCCGAAGCCGGTGTTACCCACGTAGATCGCCTGCTGGGCGGTGAAGCTCTCCGCCCAGTCGAGGACCACGTCGGACGGGCCGGCCGTCAGCGTGTTCGGC